>JBLIFI010000182.1:0-8709 GCA_047633715.1 Flammeovirgaceae bacterium | reverse complement strand
TTGAGTTTGGAGTTTAATAGGATTGGGTTTGGGGCGAAAAGCGTTCAAGTTGATAAGCAATTCCCTAAAATTGGCAGCCCACAACTGGCTAGGTTGACACTCAGGATTTGATGGTGAGTTTCGGAAATACTGGTTTCTTCTCATCAATTAACAACTTACAAAATCCAACAAAAAAGAGTTTTGTGCTGGGTAAAACAAATAACTAAGCATATAATTTCCATTGAAATAACCTCCGTTGAAGCAAAAGCAATATTTTTGCCGACCTAAAACTTGAAAAAAAGATATTTTTTGGACGCAATAAAACAAGGAATGCTATTTTTGTCCGAAGTAAGCAACGATTCTTACAACAGTAATCGAGTATTCTTTTTACTTTTCGAAAAAAAAACCTTTACTAATTCGCAGAAATTGAAAAATACATTTAGAAACATCCTAGCCACTCTCCTGTTTTTTCTGTTTAGCCAGTCTGTTTCTTCACAGGCTCTGATAGACAAAATCACACGTGTATTTGAACATGAGTTGCATAATAAAAACAGAGATTCTACTCATTACGTTACTCAGTTAGTTCTCGCACCTATTATTGCTTATGAGCCTTCCACCAGTTTGGGAATGGGAGTGGGTGCGAAAATATTGTTCAAACCCAAAGGAGCAGGAGCCGAAACACGGACTTCCAATATTCCAGTTTCGGCACTCTACACGCTCAAAAACCAGTTTTTCCTCTCTTCGGATTACACCGTATTCACTCCTCAGGAAAAATGGTTGCTAAAAGGGAAGTTCAATTACTCCAAATTCCCTGTTGCCTATTTTGGGCAAGGAAGACGCAGTTTGCTTGCCGATGAGAGAGAAGTTGCTTTCAAAAGAATATTGATTGAGCCTTTGGTTTTAAAAAAAATAGGCAGTAGTAACTTGTTTTTAGGTGGTGGATTCCGAATGAACCATTCTTTCGGGGCGAAACTTGAGAAGCACGAAGAAAAAACGTTAAAAAACAACTTACTTCTCGATTCTTTAGAAAGCACTTCGGTTGGTTTTGAATTTGCCGCCACGCTCGATAGTAGAGATAATGTATTGAATGCCACGAAAGGAACATTTTTGGAGTTCACACACGGAGCTTATGGCACTTTTTTAGGTGGCACGAACAAGTTTATGCTTACTAAAGCAGATTTCAGGAAGTATTTCAGAACCAACCCAGACAAGTTAAATGTGATTGCTCTTCAACTTTATACTCGTTTGAGTTGGAATGACACTCCGCTTTTAGAGCTTTCTACGCTTGGTGGAGCAGAACTTTTGAGAGGTTTCCAAGAAGGTAGATTCCGAGATGCTTTTACTTATTTCACACAAGTGGAATACCGTTGGCAGACATTCCGCAGAATCGGTTTCGTGTTTTTTGGAGGAGCAGGTGATGTGATGGCAAAAGAAGAGAATTTCGAGTTTGGTCAACTGAAATACTCTTTGGGAACAGGAATCAGAATTAAACTTGTTGAAAAAGAAAATCTTAATATCAGATTTGATTATGCTTTCGGGTTTGGTGAAGAAAGAGAAAATAATTTCTACTTGGGAATTGCCGAAGCGTTTTAAAAGAATTCGTGAATTGCTGATTTTGTGAATTAGCGAATTGATATTCAGTCCTTCAAGGTTGTGAAAACCTTGAAGGACTTTTTGGTTCTATTCACATTACTATCTCATGTTACGCAGTACAAAACTATTTTTGTTGGATTTCGCAAATTGTTCATCGGTGAGCAGGAATCAATATTCACGAAACTCGCCAACAAATCCTGAGAGTTAACTCAGTTAGTTAGCTGTTGCCAATTTTGGGGAGTGGCTTGGCAAGCTGAACGCTTTTTGCCCCAAAGTCAATCCTATTAAACTCCAAACTCAATTTCAGTTTAGTTTCCCCAAAATTGAATGCGAACGGCCAGTTGCGGACGGCTAGTTGCGGTGTTAGCTAAATCCTCTAAACAAAGAAGATAAACAAGGTCTGAACAATCAGTAATTTCCCACCTATTAAAACGAAAAGTGCGTAATATGAGTTCCTATTTCTATTTTGATACTTTTGCAGGAATTCAATTCCGCAAATTTCAGACATGAAGACTTTATTTACATTACTATTCTCCTTTCTTATTTTCACAGTTTCCGCACAAGAGAAAACTGTTTCGGGTGTAGTTGCCGATGAAACTGGCGAGCCTTTGCCTTGGGCAACCATTATGATTGGAGATACAAAAAAAGGAACAACTACGGGAATTGATGGAGTTTACCGAATCAAAATCCCCAATTTCACTTCGGAAACTGAGCTTTGCTTTAGCTTTGTTGGCTATGATGCGAAATGTGTGAAAGTTGGCGAGCAAACCAAAATTAACATTGCACTTTCTCCAAACTATAAAACTGGCGCAGGTTCTGTTACCATTGAATCTGACCGAATTATAGAGAATTTCTCTGCCACACAAGTTACCCCAATTCGAGCGGCAGATATTCAGCAAGCCAACGCATCTACCACCGCAGATTTGTTAGAAATTACTGGACAAGTTTTCGTACAGCGTAGTCAGCAAGGTGGTGGAAGCCCAGTTTTGCGAGGTTTTGAGGGAAATAGGATTTTGCTGATGGTAGACGGAATGCGAATTAACAATGCCATTTTCCGTGGTGGACATTTGCAGAATGTGATTATGATTGACCAGAATTTGCTGGAAGGCGCAGATGTTTATTTCGGGGCAAATTCACTTTCTTACGGTTCAGATGCTTTGGGTGGAGTAGTCAATTTCAAAACCAAAGAACCCAATACTTTCGATGGAATTTCTGGCGATATGGTTACTCGCTATTCCTCTGCGAATGATGAGCGAATGGGACATGTAGATTTGAGTTATGGAAAAGGTAAAATCTCTGCATTGACAAGTCTTACTTTCAGTAAGTTCGGAGCAAGTAGAAGTGGCGAGAATCGTAATCCTTTCAATTCCTACAAATGGTTACGAGATTCTTTAGTGGTCAGAGAAAGTGGTGAAGATGTAATTGTTGCCAACTCCAACCCCTACGAACAAAACCCAAATGGCTACGACCAATGGAATGTGAATCAGAAAATCCGATTCCAACCAAAAGATAATATTTCCCATCAACTCAATTTCAGCTACACGACTTCTTCCGATGTCCCTCGCTACGAGCGGTTGACACAAGATGGAGATGCAAATTTTGTGAATACAAATTTCCGAAATGCAGAATGGTATTATGGCCCACAAAAGCGATTGGCGACTTCTTATTCGCTCTCTTTGGAAAATGACAGAGAAGTAAAAAAATGGGAGATGATTCAATGGGTTGTGTTTTATCAGAAAATGCAAGAATCGAGAGTTGACAGAAGATTCGGCAATGACAGGCGAAGACATCAGGAAGAGGAAGTGAGCAGTTTTGGAACAAAATTCGATGTGCAAATTCCCACCAATTTAGGCAGGCTCCAAACAGGTTTTGAAGTTTATTACGATGAGGTGGAATCGAATAGTTTCAGACAAAATATTGTTACCAATGAAATTACGCCCAACCCAACTCGCTACCCAGATGGTGGAAGCAACATGTTGAATTTGGGTTATTATGCAAGCATCATCAAGAATTTGGAAGATTGGACAATTTCCGCAGGAGCGAGAATTAGTCATGTCCGATTGAACGCTAATTTCGATGACACTACTTTTGTGAAATATCCATTCTCTGAAGTGAAACAGAATAATACCGCTCTGACAGGAAGCCTAAATATCACTCGTAAATTTGGCAGATTGAGCTTGAATACACTTTTCTCCTCCGCCTTCCGTGCGCCAAATGTAGATGATGTAGCAAAAGTGCGAGACACCGAAGCGGGCGAGCAGATTGTTGCCAACGAAGATTTAGAACCTGAATTTGCCTATAATTATGAGTTGGGTGGAGTTTACCGAAGCAGTAAGTTTAAAGCACAAATAAGTTTATACCATACTTGGTTGAGAGGCGCAATCCAACGAGCACCTTTTATATTCAATGGGCAAGATTCTATTCGAGTAGATGGCGTTTTGAGTAAAGTTCTCGCCAATCAGAACATAGAAAACTCCAGAATTTACGGCTTCTTTGCCAGCGTTTCCTACCAACTCAATTCTATTCCGCTGGATTTTACGCTTTCCACAAGCTACACAAGAGGCAAAAGTTCTATCGACTCGGTAAACATTGCGCACATTCCCCCACTCTATGGGAAACTCGAAGCAAATTATCGAATGAAAAAAGCCAAAATCTTCCATAAATTCTCGGTCGATTTCAATGGAGAAAAACCACTTTCCCAATATGGCGACAGCTCCACCTCTGACCGAATTGAATTTGTCGTTCCGAATGTGGGAACGCCCGCTTGGTTCACGCTGAATTACCGTTTCGATTGGCAGTTTCACGAGCAAGTTCGCTTTCAATTTGGTGTGGATAATATTTTGGATACACATTACAGAAGTTTCGCATCGGGAATCAGCGCACCAGGAAGAAATTTAATTTTTGCTGTGAGAGGGAGTTTTTAGAAAGAGATATTAGAGAAAAAGGTTGAATCAGGATTTTCAGGACAAAAAAGATTAAAGAAGAGAATTAGCAAGATTGCGAATTGGAGAAATATTTTTTCCGTGTTGTTCTGTGATGCGAAACCTGTGTGCTAATCATTCTAAAAAGATTGAATCAGAATTTGCGAGATTTTCAGGATGAAAGGGATTAGAGATTGGCAAATTTGTGAGTTGGCGGATGAAAGGTTTTTTTCCGTGTTATTCCGTTTACGTAAGTCCGTGTACGCTTGCGTCCGTGTTCCAATCACTTTTGTAAGGCAAGTTTGCTCAGAGTTCTTTTACAAAAAGGTTGAACCATGATTCACAGGATTTTCAAGATGAAAAAGGATTAAACAAAGGATTTTAAATTTTACATAATAGATTTCCAAAAATCACTCTAAAAACAAGCACAATGAAACCAACCATGACAAAAGCTGAAAGGACAGGGTTTAGAATTTCTCTATTCCTGTTTATATGCTTCTTCATACATTATGCTATCAGTACATTTCTCACACCCAAATCAGTAGACTCTTTTGATTTACCTGTTTGGCTAGATATAGCGATTGATATTTCTTGGATTATACTTTATGCTATTTTGCTTTACAAAATAATGACTGGTAGGAAATGGGCAATAATATTATTCAAAACCATGTTACTTTTAGCAATGGTTCTTACTTTATGCTTTAGTTACTATTTCCCCGAATATTATCAGCTATTATCAACACGAAGCATATTAGGGTTTGGACTTTGCTTACTTATATTTTCGTATTTCCATTTCTCAAAAAGCTTTAAAGACTACATTAAATACATCAGAAATCATCGGCATCTAATTTTACCATAATATCAACTCAATCACTTATCAATTTTCTAATTTCCACATTCTCACATTTCCAAATCCACCCATGAAAATCTTCGTCAATGAAATTCCTTTTCAAGTAGTTCAGCAAACCATTTCAGCTGCGCCATTTTCGCCAGAAGTTGCGGTTTATAGCAATCCAGACATTTCCCAAATTATTCAGTTCTATGAATTGGCAAAATCAGGAAACGTAAAAGGGCAAAAAGGCTTGGTGTTTTTGGTGGCCGATTACATGAAAACCGTTCAGGAAATCAAGAATCATTTCAAAATATTGAAAGCCGCTGGCGGGATTGTGAAAAAAGGAGACAGTTTGCTATTCATTCATAGATTGGGAAAGTGGGATTTACCAAAGGGAAAGCTAGAAAAAGGTGAGAAAAGCAAAATCGCAGCCGTTCGGGAAGTGGAAGAAGAATGTGGCGTGAAAGCGGAAATCACCCAAAAAATTGAAAGCACTTGGCATACCTATGTCGATAGAAAAGGGCGAGACATTCTGAAAGAAACCGTTTGGTACGCCATGAATTGCCTAGACGATTCTCAACTCACTCCACAAACCGAAGAAGACATTTCAGAAGTAAAATGGATTCCCATTTCCGAAGTAAAAACTACTGTTTTGAAAGATACTTATAACTCCATTCGGGAGATTTATAGCTTTTATGAATAGAGGACGGAGAAAAGAATAAAGAGAAAGGAGCAACTCAATTCAATAAATTCTATTATTTTTATACGAAAGGAATCAGCTGTTTCTGAAGTCAGTATTACAGGATATTATCCAATTTCCTTCTTCTTTACTCCTTATTCTTTTATCTTGATACCCGATACTTACTACTTGATACTCACAAAATGAAAGCAGTCATTCCCGTAGCAGGAGCTGGAACCATGCTCCGCCCACACACGCACACACAACCCAAAGCACTTGTGCCCGTGGCGGGAAAACCCTTGCTTTCCCACATTATAGATTCACTAGTTAGTGGCGGAATCTCCCATTTTGTATTGGTAATTGGGCACATGGGAAACAAAATAAAAGGATATGTAGAGAGTTATTATAAAAACCAAGACCTTATTTTTGATTTTGTGGTGCAAGAACCCAGAGAAGGCTCTGCTCACGCTGTTTTGATGGCAGAAGATATTATTGGTAATGATAGTGAATTTCTGGTCATGTTCGGAGACACAATCATCAATTGCCATTTGCCAGATTTCATTGATTCTGAGTATTCTGTGGTTGGAATCAAAAAAGTAGATAGACCTGGAGATTTCGGGATTGCCGAGATTGGCGCAGATGGATTTGTCAAGAAATTCATTGAAAAGCCTCGTATTCCAAAATCCAACTTGGGTATGGTTGGAGTTTACAAAATTCAGAATGCCTCGGTACTTTTCCAATCCATCAAAGAAATGATGGAAACCCACAAACTCCCCACCGAAGAATATAGCCTGACCGATGCGCTGATGCGAACCATCAATAAGGGCGAGAAAGTGATTACCGCAGAAGTAGATGGTTGGTACGATTGCGGGAAAAAAGAAACTTTGCTCGAAGCCAATTCAATTCTACTCAATCGCCCCAATTTCCCTTGTTCAGAATACACCGAAAATGCCGATACAGTAATTATCCAACCTGTGAAAATTGGCAAAAATTGTAAAATTCGTCATTCTGTCATTGGCCCAAATGTAGTAATTGGTGACAATGCAATTATCGAAAATGCCATTGTCCGAAATTCCATTGTAGGCTCTTATAGCGAACTCCAAAATGTAATTCTCGACCAATCCATTATGGGAAATGATACTTACCTAAAAGGATTGAGCCAAAGCCTAAATATTGGCGATAATACGGAGATAATTTTGGGTTAATTATCGAATTAGAAAAGAACTAATTTTCATCAAAATGTAATTTTTCATTTGCTTTTAAATAATTCAAAATAGCTGTATTTCCTTTCTTTACAATCTCCAGAGGAGGGTTTATTACTGGGCAATCAATAATAAAAAGCCCTTTAGAACCATAAAAAAAAACCCAATCTTCTTCCAATTTCACTTCAAGTTTTTTCATTAAAAATACTCCAGAAGTCAAATCATTGATTGCCTGAGTTTTTTAGTAAGTAGGTAGACAGAAATAACTATTGAATAAAATTCTCTGAGAAATTGATACAAAATGCGGTAGTGTTAAATAAGTAAGGCTATGGTCTTGTTATAGTGGCAAATGAAGTATTTTATTGCTCCAATGTAATTCTCCAGTTTCTTGGAAAAAGACAATATCTTACTGACGAGTCTGCTGCATTTCTGCTGTGTTATTGAATCTCTCGATGTGGTTGGTGTAGCCGACATTTCCCACCATTAAAATACAAATCGCTTATTTTCTACAAAACACTTAATTATTTGATTATCAGAAAGTTATTTATATCCATTTTATGTAAAGTTGTCAGACACCTTTAAGGTAAGTATCTCAAAATTTTAAAAAAACCATGTACACTTTTTAAAAATTTTACTGTCTTAATGAGCTGATTTTCAGCAGGATGAACATGTTTCCATTCTTCAATATCAGCTATAGATTTCTTTTCAATAGCCTTGGGAATACTGTCTTGGAGTTCCTTGTGACTCAGACAGTACAGCTGTATATCCAGATTGAGTCGAGTAAGTCCTATCAAGGCTGAGATTAAGAGAGTCGAGATACGATTAAACAATGTAAATGATTGAAAACCAAGGTCAACTATTGGCGGAACTGAATTAGGCATTAAATTTTCGAGTTTTATAAGTTTTCCGTAGCCACTTTCCGATTTGTGAAATCCAACCTCTACTTTTTTTGGATGCCTTTCCTTTTTGTCCCTTCTTTTCTCATTTTTGCAAACAGCTGAACTCAAAAGTAATTTCTCTCAAATGATTATTGCATTACAAATCCTTTTCCTATTCCATATCTCCATATTCTAGAAAGAAAAACTACGAGATAGGAATCAATTATTTTTTTGAAAATACATGCCTTCCATTGCTATGAGGAATATATTTTCTATTTTTGCAACATTGTTGCATTTAGCAATAAGCATTCTTTCTAGAAGCTATTTTCGAAGCAGAACACGCAAGGTATGGAATCGAGACCAGTCACAATACTTACTGGATTTTTAGGAGCAGGGAAAACTACATTCCTAAACGACCTGATGGAGAAGAACTCGGATATTCGCTATGCGATTATAGAAAATGAGTTTGGCGAAACTGGTATTGATTCCGAATTGATTATTTGCCCAGAACAGACCATTGTGGAGCTGAATAATGGCTGTCTTTGTTGTACGCTAAACGATAGTTTATATGATATCCTCAATGAACTTTTTGATAGAAAAGCCGATTTTGATGAAATTATTATTG
>JBLIFI010000181.1:0-8723 GCA_047633715.1 Flammeovirgaceae bacterium | reverse complement strand
AAAGATAACATAACAGTTAAGATATGATATAATTGGGGATTTGCTGAAATATTAGAAATCAAAACTGTATAAAATCATTCAATAATTACGTTTTAAGAGAATATTGAATGATTTTACATCAAAAAAGCGCATATCTTTGTTCCGCTTTAGCTCCTTGCTCACTGTGGATTCATCCACGCCAATGGTCTCAGCTATTTTACGCTGGGAGTAGCCATTTCCTAACATGCGTTCGATTGTATATCTTTGTTCTGAAGTCAAATGTTTCATATTCGCTTGTTTTAGTAGATTGGCAATATAGGGATATTTGGCTTCTTTTTGATTTTGGGGCTAGCCCCAAAATCAAAAAGAAGCCAAATTATACTGCAAAACTAAACTTGCGTTTATGACTTGAATGTAAGTTAGATTAAAGTCTCTATAAAACTTAAAACATCATCTAAACCTTTTCTGTGTTCAGAAGAGGTAATGAAGCATTCAGGCATTTCCTCCCAAGTTTCAAGCATAATAGATTTATATTTGTTGATTTTACGGTCTAATTCTCCTGCTTTGCGTGATTTATCTGATTTTGTGAACACAATAACGAAAGGGATTTCGTTTTGACCCAACCATTCCATAAAATCAGTATCGTTTTTCTGTGGTTCATGCCTGGAATCAATCAATACGAAAACACCTTTTAGGTTCTCACGGTGTTTGATATAATCATGAATCATGACCTCAAACTTCTCTCTCTCGGCTTTTCCTATTTGAGCATAGCCATATCCTGGTAAATCTACCAAATACCATCTGTCATTGATAATAAAATGATTGATTAATCTTGTCTTTCCTGGTTTTCCAGAAGTCTTTGCAAGTGCTTTCTTGTTAGTCAGCGCATTGATTAACGAGGATTTTCCCACATTTGAACGGCCAATGAAGGCAAACTCTGGAGTCTTCGACTCTGGACACTGCCTGAAGTCGGGGTTGCTCATCACAAACTCTGCTTTTTTTATCTGCATATTTTCTAATCCGAATTAATTAGTATTTTACAATACTTTAGATTGTCTTAATTTTATTAAGAAGTTCGCTTTCTTCATTATCCAAATATATTGAATCATCAAAATTCTTCTCAGGAAAAATATCTGAAGCAAAAATAACAACTGTCAGAAACATGACCATAATTACTGATGTAATATTTAGGGAAGACTGCATCCAAGGCTCAAAGAAGGCTGTTACCAAGAAGCAGAAAAAAGCAGCTATTGCTATTCTATTTATTTGGCTTGCTTTTACGAATAACCGAATGAGCCCTGTGAGAAACAACAAAAGTCCAATTATCCCTGTGTTAAGCCAAATGCCCAAATATGAATTATGAACACCACCTTGGTGGTTCAATTCATTCAATTCAGGGGCGTGAATTTTAAATATGTATTCATCATATACCCAACCTCTTCCAAAAATAAAACTCTTATGAACTTCTTCCCAGGCAAAAGCCCAGCCATGGATTCTGCCTCCAGCCATATCCAGACTATTCAACCTGAAATATTCTTCAAATCCTAATACTTGGACTATGTATGTGATATTTTCGAATACTAATCCATACAATACGCCAATAGTTGCAAAAATGAAAAGGCTAGCAACCCATCCAAGTCGTGAGAACCAAATAAGAAAAAAAATGGATAATCCTAGCATACTGCCCCTTGACCCACAAAGAAAAAGATTGATGAAAATAAGAATGTATAATAAATTATATGTAAAGCGTGTAACGATTTCTTTTTCTCTCATCAATTCTCTAATTGTGGTGATAAGAATAAAGGACATAACACAGAACAGTCCTATTTCGTTAGGATTTCCAAATAAGCCTTTGTATCTACCTACTCTAAGTGCCACAGAAGGGTTTATTAGATATAAAACCAATCCTCCTGCAAAAACAGTAAAAAGCAAAATCAAGAGTAGTTCCATAAACTCCTTTTTGCTATGTTGCATTACACTTAGGAAAAGTGGGGGAACACAAATATATAATAAGATGAATGATATATTTTTTTGAAATGAGATGAGGATTGTTGGGCTTAAAAGCAACAGAGGTAGGGAATAAAGAAAAAATAAGCCAAGTTTTTTATAAAACACATCCACAGCAATAATTTTATCCAAATTACTCACAAGCATCAGTATGCACATTTCCAACATATAAATATTTCTGGCAGGCTTTGCAAACGGGAATGAACTTCCTCCCGCAAATACTGCTAGCATAAGTAGTCCAATAAATACGGTAGCAAATTGTTTTTTATTCCAAAAGTAAATTAGTGCCATAGAAGAAACAACCATACCTACAATAGTACCACCAAACTTTCCTGCAATCAGCCAGACCAAGAAAATAAACAGAACCTTCTTATGGCTTTTATATAATTCTATCATTTAAGTCATTGTCATTAGTAAGGAACGGGGAATAAATAAACTACTTTTTTATTGCAGTTTATTTTTGAGGTCGGGCTACGCTAGCTAGTCAAGGCAAAAAAATGAGGGATAGCACCGCTATCGCATATTTTTTTAACGAAGAATAGATCAACGGGTCCCGAACCAAAAAGAAACAAGAGAAAAAGTAGCCTTTTATTTAATTCCCGTTCCTAAGATTCAGCGGAGTTAAATATTTAATGAGACTGAATGCTTTTAAATAGTATTTCATGCTCTTTTGCAACGGCTTTCCATGTGAATTGCTTTTCCACTTTAGCGAATGAGTTTTCTGCAAGCTCTTTCTTGTCTTCAGGAGCGAGAGAAGAAAATGTCAATAAAGCATTAACCAATGAATTGGATGATTCTTTATCTATAATGTACCCATTTGAGTCATCAACCAATTCTTTTGTAGCTCCTACATCAGTAACAATAATAGGCAAAGACAAAGCCATTGCTTCTAAAACAACAGTAGGCATTCCTTCAAAAAGAGTAGGGAAAACAAACACACTACAATCTGCATATAATTGAGAAAGTTGCTCGTCACTCACAAAGCCCAATAAGTGTGCATTCGGAAAGTTATATTTCTCTTTATACTCATCAAATAAAGGACCTTTTCCTGCTAAGAAAAACTCGAATTTATCACTTAACCCTTTCGAGTTAATCTTTTCAATTGAGTCCATGAATATATCAATGCCTTTATTATAGGCAAACCGACCCACAAACAAACATTTGACCTTATCAGCAACTTTTATTTCTTTTTTGGAGTCAGGTAAATTGGTGGCGTTTGGCAAAATGACTAGCTCTGTGTTTTTGCCTACTCTGCCAGACAAAATATCAGTAAGTCTGCCACCCAAAGAAACTACTGCTTTTGCATTTGAAAACACATAATTAAAAATTGCTCTAAATGGAGCGGTCTTTAAGTAATCTGTCTTACTCAATGTCTGATAAGGCTCCAAGCCATGTGGGTTTACTATTACCCGTTGTCCAACTTCCTTTATTCCACTCCAAACAGAAAGCCCTTGCGAATAAACTACTGCATTCGGGTATTTTTTTATCACTTTTAATACTTCCTTTGAGTAATCGTAAAGTTCTGAAAGATAGTATTTCTTTTGAGGAAGTGGCTTCAGCTTGACCTCCTCCACAGAAGGAAATTCAGCGAATATCGTTTTCTCTTCATGCGGATGAATCACTATTAAATCCACATTATTTCTTTTTGCTAATTCTTCGATCAGCAATCTTGAATGGCGTTGCATTCCTCCAACAGAGTGAGGGAATATTCCATCGGTGCAGAATACGACTTCGAGCCTTTTGGTTTTACTTTCAGACATTCCTTAGTTAATAAGTGTTTTAATTCCTTCATCAATAGAAATAGTTGGTTTCCATCCTACACGCTTCTGTAATTTATCTATCTCAGCAAGCAAGTGCATTCTGTCTGACTTACGCATTCTGTCAGGGTTTTGCTCAATTGTGATTTTTTCTCCAAGCTGCCTTTCAAAAGCCTCTACAATTTCTCTTACTGAATATTCTATTCCTCTTCCTAGATTGAATGTATCAATTCCCTCATCGAATTGCTCTAATAACAAACGTAAAGCAGTTGCCATATCATAAGTATGGATAAAATCCCTTTTAGGTTCTAAATTTCCTAGTTGAATTGTCCTTTTGCCTTCATTTATTTGGTCTTGAATTTCTGGAATCAAATGCGGATTGGTTTCATTTGGTCCGAAAGCATTGAAAAATCGACAAATAATTGTTGGAATTTTGGTTTCTAGGTGGAACTCGTTACATAATTTCTCTCCAGTCAACTTAGAAAGTCCATAAATATCTAAAGGGCCTGTAGCGTTTGTTTCAGGAATAGACTCATCGTAGATTGGGTAAACCGCAGCTGTTGAAGCAAAGAATATTTTCTCTAATTCAGGCAATTTCTTGGCAATTTCCAACAAGTTTATTGTTCCTTGGATATTGATGTTGGCAGACTTGTAAGGGTACTTATTGCAGTAAGGAATAAAATGAATAGCCGCCAAATGAACGATTTGGTGTGGATTTATTTCATTGATAACTCTCTCCATTTCTGGCTGATTGAGTATATCTAACTCAAAAAAGTGACTATCAGGAATATCAATAAAGTCCCTGTTCCCAAAAGACAAATTATCAATTACGTATAAATCGTGGTTGAACTTTTGTAGTTCTTGAATCAAAGCCGAGCCAATAAATCCTGCTCCACCAGTAATAATTATTCTTTTAGACATTTTCTGTTATTTAGTTTTTTGAAGTTTGATTTTTATTATTAAGTAGTTCTTGCCAAATTCTTCCCTGTTTTTAGGGCATATAACCTTACCTAAAGTTGTATGCAAAAATAATAAATAGCACAACGTGCTTATTTAACCCAATCTATTCCCTTTTTCAAAAGGCTTAATGTTTCTGCTTCTTTAGTATTTGGCAATGGCTGTTGATTGTATACCCAATTTGCTTGTGGTGGAAGGCTCATCAAGATTGATTCGGTTCTTCCATCAGTATCCAACCCGAATTTCGTGCCTTTGTCCCAAACGAGGTTGAATTCAACATATCTCCCTCTTCTTATTTTTTGCCACTCCGTTTCTTTCTCTCCATAAGTTTTGGACGAGTTTCGTCTCATCAATTCTGTGTAGGTTGGGGCAAAAGTCTTGCCGACCTCTTTAGTGAAATCGAAAACCTGTTCAAGACTTGTTGATTCGGTTTCAGCAAGTCTATCATAGAAAATTCCGCCTATTCCGCGAGTTTCTTTTCTGTGTTTTATGTAGAAATAATCATCTGCCCAGTTTTTGAATTTTGGGTAGTAGTCTGGATTGTGTTTATCGCAAACTTGTTTGAGTTGCTGATGAAACCATTGCGCCTCTTCCGAATTTACATAATGCGGAGTGAGGTCAATTCCCCCACCGAACCAGCAAGTGCCATTGCTCATCTCAAAATAGCGAGTATTCATGTGGATGATGGGAACCATCGGGTTCTTAGGGTGCAAAACAATGGAAATTCCCGTAGCGAAGAAATCTGCGCTTTCTAAACCAAGCGCATTCAGTATTTTCTCTGGAGTTTTTCCATAAACTGCTGAGAAGTTCACTCCACCCTTTTCAATGATATTGCCATTTTCAATCACACGGGCTTTTCCACCGCCACCGCCTTCTCTTTCCCAAGCATCTTCCTTGAACTTGCCTTTTCCATCGGCTTGCTCTAATGCTTCGCAAATGGAAAGCTGTAACTCTCGAAACCAGTTTTGTGTAGCTTGTTTATAGTCTTTTGTCAAAGCTGAAAAATCTTTAATAGGATTTGGTAAACAATAGCGCAAGCGTCTGCTGGGCGGCACTCCGCTTGTGCCGAAATATACATAAAGCAACCATTTTCACTTTTATACCTTCAGAAATATGTTGGATTAGTTTTAAAACTCAATCCAACCATAATTAAAATGCGAAATTACGCTTTTTTGTCATACTATTCTTGCTCTGACTCAACACTTTTTTCAACTTCATCCAACTTTCTGATTTTTATGTTGAAAAAACCAAATATCATAGTCATTATCGGACTAATTAAGTTGAAGAAGCAGAACATAAAATAATCGCCAGTAGCAACACCCAACACATTCGATTGGAAAGCTCCGCAAGTGTTCCACGGAATAAGTACAGAAGTAACTGTTCCTGCATCTTCCAAGGTTCTGCTTAGGTTTTCTGGTGCGAGGTTTCTCTCTCGGAAAGTGTCGGCATACATTCTGCCAGGGACTACAATTGCCAAATATTGGTCGGAAGCCGTGAGATTGAACACCACACAAGTAGCTGTGGTGGCGGCAATAAGCGAGCCTGTAGATTTCGCCAACTTCACAATGGAAGCTGTAATTCGCCTCAACATGCCCGAAGAATCCATCACTCCGCCAAAAATCATGGCGCAGATAATAAGCCAAATCGTTCCGAGCATTTCGCCCATTCCCTTTCCTTTCAGTAAGCCTTCGCTGTCAATATTTTCATTGCCTGTCTTCACATCAATTTTCTCATAAAGACTTTTCATAATCGGAACATATTTGGCATAAGCGGAGTAATCTTCCACAAAAAGGTTGATTTCCTTTTGGGTTGGATTCGGCTTATCCATTTTCTCAGAAGCAATTCTGGCAATTGTACCATCTTTTTTAGCAAGATTGTCTAGCAAATCTCCCTGAAACAGAATAGCGAATGCTGCTCCAATCAAGGTCCCAATGAATAATGCTGGAAGCGCAGGAACTTTCTTGGCAATGAGCAATCCAACTAAAATAGGTGCAGCGAAAAGTAGCGGAGTAATATTGAAAGTTTCCGAAATTGCTACCAAGGCTGCATCTACCGATTCTGTGCTAGTGGTGGTGGAATCCAACGAAAAACCAATGAAAAGGAAAATAATGAGCGTAATTATAAAACTGGGAACAGTAGTGTAAGCCATGTATTTAATGTGCGTGAACAAATCTGTTCCTGCCATGGCGGGAGCTAAATTTGTGGTATCCGAAAGTGGAGACATTTTATCGCCAAAATAAGCGCCAGAAATAATTGCTCCAGCACTCATGGCATTGCTCATTCCTAATTCATTCCCGACTCCCAAAAGTGCGGCTCCGACTGTGGCAATTGTAGTCCAAGAACTTCCTGTTGCTATGGAAACGACTGCGCAAATGAGGCAAGTGGCAATTAAAAAGTAGGAAGGAGACAGGATTTGCAAACCATAATAAACCATGGCGGGAACAACTCCACTCAAAACCCAAGTCCCGACCAATGCGCCAATAATCAGCAAAATGAAAATGGCAGACATGGCAGATTGTACACTATTTACCATTCCTTCTTGGATTTTCTCCCAAGTCATTCCGATTCGGTAAGCAACTAAAGAAGCAACAGCGGCCGCCAATAGTAGAGAAATCTGATTCGCTCCCACAATGCTATCGTCTTTAAATACTTCGAGTACGTTGAAACTCAAAAAGAAAACCAGAAAAAGAATAGGAACGAGGGATTCGAGAAGGGTAGGTTTACGAATGGATTTCATGTTTTGGCAATCAGTTTTAAGTTCGTTGATTTTCCACAAAGGAAATTACTCAAGGTTTATTCATTTTCAAAAGGCGTGAAAATAGTCAGAAAGGTTGGGAAATGAAAAAGGAGATGCATTTTAATAAATATGTCTCCTTTAAAATTGCTAGATGTTAAGTTTCATGGGACTTGCTTGCCTTCGTGATTCTTTCTGATTCCTGCTCAAAAAAGTGTAATGTATTTCTCCGAACTGCATTGTATCTGTTTTTTATTAGAGTCTAGATTAGTTTGGGTTTATAAGGTTGGAGTTGAGTTTTGAGGTTCATTTTATGGTAAATTTAGACCTGCCAAGTCTTTGATACTTGGCAGGTCTATGTGTAATTACTATCTTCCAATTCAAATCTCAAATATAAACTATGTCCAAGAAATTCCGAATCGGTACATTCAATTTGCTCAACTTGGTTGCGCCCAATGTGAAATATTATGGTTCTAGGGAATATTCCCAAAAGAATTTCAAGAAAAAATCTGAGTGGATTGAAGCACAATTGAAACGGATGAACACAGATATTATTGGTTTCCAAGAAGTGTTTCATGAAAGTTCATTGAAAGAAATCCTTTCCAAGTCAGATAAATATAAACACTACGAAATTATTACTGCCAATGCCGATGGAGATAGCCCAAGAGTTGCCTTGGCAAGTCGCTTTCCCATTCTGAAACACGAACGGATTTATGATTTCCCACTCCAGCTGAATTTGATTGACCAAGAAGATGATGAAACGGAAATTCCAATGCAAACCCAACGGTTTTCCCGACCAGTCATTAAAGCTGATATTCAAATTGCTCCAAACTTTGTGGTAACTGTTTTTGTGGCGCATTTAAAATCCAAAAGACCACTTTTTGGGAGGAAATCTGACCGACTTGACCCATCAGAATTAGCAGTTGCCCAACTCCGTTCACTTTACAAAAGAGCGGCAGAAGCTTGTGCGTTGAGACATTTGCTGATTGACCATGTCAAGAATTCGGAGAATCCAGCCATTTTGCTTGGAGACTTGAATGATGGTGGGCGTTCAGTAACCACTACCATGATTACCAGCGATAAGCCATGGATGCACCGACCACCAGAAATTGGCTACGATGAATGGCATGAAATCAAGCGGTTCTCTTGGGCTTCACTTTTCCATAATTGCAAAGATATTCAGGCGCGGCAAAGCTACCAGGATATGATTTACACACATATCCATAATGGACATTACCAATGCATTGACCATATTATTGTAGGAAATGAATTTGCCTTGGGAAATCATA
>JBLIFI010000180.1:0-8724 GCA_047633715.1 Flammeovirgaceae bacterium | reverse complement strand
TAATATCAACACGGAGTTTGATGAGGAAGGAGTTTTCATTCATCCCGATGGGAAAACCATGTATTTCAGCTCTCGTGGACATAACACGATGGGCGGTTATGATATTTTCAAAAGTGAGTATTCAGCGGAAAAGGAAGCGTGGGGAGTTCCTGAAAATTTGGGAATACCCGTAAATACACCTGATGATGATCTTTTCTTTGTAATCAATGCGAGTGGAAAGCGAGCTTACTACTCTTCGGTAAGGGAAGGGAATATTGGAGAGGAGGATTTGTATCAAATCACTTTTCTTGGCCCAGAAAAGGAAATGGTATTGAACACAGAAGATGTGTTGATTGCCAGCAATGGGAAACCTACCACCAACTTAGTTGTAGAGCGAGAAATTGAGATTGTCTCCAATAATTTGACTCTTTTCAAAGGGAAAACCTTGGATGAGGAAACTAAAAATCCTGTGGGAGCAAGTATAGAAATTACCGATAATTCCAATGCGACAGAAGTGGGGACTTTTACTTCTAACTCTAGTTCAGGGAAATTTTTGGTAACACTTCCTGCAGGAAAGAATTATGGAATTGCCGTGAAAGCAAAAGGCTATCTTTTTCATTCCGAGAACTTTGATATTCCGAAAAGCAATGGCTATCAGGAAGTGGAGAAAATTATTTACCTCAAACCAATCAGAGAAGGAAGCAAAATTGTGCTGAGAAATATTTTCTTCGATTTCAATAAGGCAACTTTGAGAGATGAATCGAGAAAGGAATTACAAAACATGATTGAATTGCTCAATAACAACCCAACATTACGAGTTGAGCTTTCTGGACATACCGATAACATTGGTAAGGATTCTTACAACTTGGACTTATCTCAAAGAAGGGCGCAATCGGTGGTTGACTATCTTACTAAAAATGGTATTTCAAAGTCTAAATTAGTTGCAAAAGGTTATGGAGAGAAAGCCCCAATTGCCACTAACCAGACTGATGAAGGCAGGCAAGAAAATAGAAGAACGGAGTGTAAAGTGATAAAATAGTTGTAAGTCTTTAGCACAAAGTCGTAAGCTTTAGAGGATGTCGAGCCAAAAATCAATAGTACCATTATCGATTTTTGGCTCGTTTTTTTTAGCTAATATTCAGCTAAAGGTTTGACAGCTAAACATTAGACTCGGCTTCGAGCGAAATAAATGATTTAACTAAAGACTTTGGACTTACGACTGAAGACTATTTTAAAACTCTTCCGTCTCCAACAATTTCCCGTTCTTGCTATAACTCTTCCATTTTCCTACGGGAATATCTTTTTCATAATTCCCTATTGATTGAAGCATTCCATTCGGATGGTAGTATTTCCACTCGCCAGTTTGTCTGCCTTGGATGAAATTGCCTTCGACTTGCAAGGTGCTTTTGTCGTTGTAGTATTTCCACAAACCATCAGGTACGCCTTCTGCATAGTAGCCAACGGAAGCTAATGAGCCATTTCCATGATAGCTCATTCGCAAACCATTCCCTTCATAAAGCGAACCTGCGGAAAATTTGA
Source organism: Flammeovirgaceae bacterium (assembly GCA_047633715.1). GTDB lineage: Bacteria > Bacteroidota > Bacteroidia > Cytophagales > Flammeovirgaceae > JBLIFI01. The sequence continues at coordinate 7,206 of JBLIFI010000180.1, read as the reverse complement.
GTCCATCTTCGGTAGCGTATTCGGAGATGGATTTGAGTTTCCCTACTTCCCAAGTTTCTGTCTGAGATTTAACTCCATTGGCATAGAAATATTCCCATTTACCAGTTTCATTGCCCAATTCGTAGTTTCCTTGGCTTTCCAAACTTCCGTCTGGATTATAGGTTTTCCATTCTCCTGTCTCCAACCCATTTTCATAACTTCCTGACTCTGAAAGGTATTTGGCTTTTTTACCAATCTCATAAAATTGCCAATTTCCTGTGCGTTTCCCATTTGCGTAGTTTCCTGTAGCAATTAAATTTCCTTCTTCATCGTATTGCTTCCAAACACCTTCTCGGTCTCCATCTTGGTAGTTTCCTGTCTCCCAAAGTGCATTATCAGCATAGTAAATTTTCCAGATTCCTTCTGCTAGATTTTCTTCAAAATTGCCTTCCGAAAGTAGTGAACCATTGTCGTAATACTCTTTCCAAATACCTGTTTTCGAACCATCATCATAGAAGCCAACTGTTTGGAGTTCTCCGTTTGGGTGGAAGTTTTTCCAAAGACTATCTTCCGCAGAATCCTCTCCTCCGCTGTAAAACCCAACCGAAGCAATACTGCCATTTTCATGAAAAGCCTGATAGCTTCCTTCTATAAAATCGTCTTTAAAATTCCCTCGGCTTTCTAATTGTCCCGTTTCTGTGAAAGTTTTGAATTCGCCTTGAGCCAAGCCATTTTTATATTTCTTCTGGAGATAGACTTTGCCATTGGGGAAATATTCGTAGGAATTACCTTCTAAGACTCCGAATTCATAGTTGGATTTTGCTTCTAAAAAACCTGAACTATCATGATAGAAATAACGCTCTCCAGTTCCTCTTTTCAGGTTTCCTCCTGAAAATTCTCTGCCATCAATTGTGAAGAAACTTCCGATTTCCTGCAAAACGCCACTTGCATAAAATTCTGTTTCCCGAACTTGTCCATTCGGGTAATAATAAGTCCATTTCTCATTCACGGTGTCAGATGAGTAAAATCCCAGTTCTGCAAATTGCCCTGTTTTGTAGAATACTTGCCACTTTCCATTTAGCGAATCATTCTCATAAGTAGCTTTGAGAGCAGGTTTCCCATTTCGGAAATACTTAATATGTTCGCCTTCCAGAGAGTCTAGCAGATAGAAAAAAGTAGCTTCTAATTCTCCCGTTGGGAAATATCTGGTGGACTTTCCGTGGCGCAATCCAGCCACATAATTTTGGAAAATGGCTAATTGATTATTCTCAAAATACTCTTTCCATTCACCAGTCTCTTTTCCATTTTGGTAATTCCCTTCCGAAAGGCGAGTTCCAGTTTCGTAATTCTCAATCCAAAAGCCTGTTTTTAATCCTTTTTCATAACTGCCCGAATCTAATAGAAAACCATTTTCCATAGAAATCCATTCGCCATGTAAAGTATCATTCTCAAACTCGGCTTGTATTTGGAAAGAGTCGGCTAGTAAAATCCAACAACCTTGTTTTTGATTGTTGATAATTAAGCCCTTTCCATGTTCGAGGAATTCAATTTCCGATTGGCAGAAAGCGAATGGAAAATAGAAAAAAGCGAAAAGTGTGAGGAGAAGTTTAAGAGACAATTTTGGGCTAGTTGAAATGTGAATGCAGAAATGAAAACAATATCCGAATCATTTCAGATATTTCCAAGGCAAGGAACGGGAATTAAATAAATGAGCTTTTTCTCTTGTTTCTTTTTGGTCTATTCTTCGTTAAAAACTTCGCCATAGCGATGCTATGACTACAATTTTTGCCTAGACTAGCCTCAAAAACAAACTGCGATAAAATAGCACCTTATTTAATTCCCATTCCTAAGCATAAAATCAAAAGGTGTATTCCATCAAAAAATAATGGAATACACCTTTTATAACTATCAAGACAGGTTTGAGAAATGTTTGAAACAATTCTTAAATCTTGATTCCCAGCAAAGTCACATCATCTCGTTGTTCCATGTCTCCACGATATTTGTCGAAGATTCCATCAATAATTTCGCCTTGTCTGTCCATAGAATGGTCGGAAATTTCTGAGAGCAGAGATTTGAGGTAGAGAGAGCCAAATTTCCTTCTCTCCTCATTATGCTGATCTACCATGCCATCTGTAGTAAGATAGATGGTTGCGCCAGTTTCTAACTCCAAGACTTTATTGGTGAATACTTTATTTCCTTTCTGCCTTCCACCAATCAATTTTCTGTCTCCAGATAGCGATTGCAACGTTCTTTCTCCTTGGTTGATAAAGTACAAGTCTCTTTTTGCACCTGAGAAAGTGACTTTTGCACCTTCATCAGTTTTTTCTATCATACAAAGGCAAACATCCATTCCATCATCGTTGGATTGTTTTTCGTCTTGGCTCAGTGTGGAAATAATTCCTGTGTTCAAATCTTCAAGAATTTGGGAAGGCTCTAACACTCCTTGCAAATTCACAATTTCATTCAGTAAAGTAGCTCCTACAATAGACATGAATGAGCCAGGAACACCGTGACCTGTACAATCGACTACGGCAATAAATAACTTATTCTGCTCTGGTAAATGAGACATCCAATAGAAATCTCCAGAAACAATATCTCTTGGTTTATATACTAAGAAGTGATCGCTGAATACGTCTTTCAATGCTTTTTCACTTGGCAAGAAAGCCGTCTGCATGGTTTTAGAGTACCTAATACTATCGGTAATATGCTTGTTTTTAGATCGAATAATTTCGTAACCTCTTGCATTTGCCAAGGCAATTGTAGCATAAGAAGCTAAGGTCTCCAAAATATTCAAATCGTTTTTGGAGTAAGCATTTCGCTCAAAGCTTTGCACGGTAATCACTCCAACCTTTTCCTTTCCATAAACCAACGGAATGTAAATTACGGAAAGAGGGATTTCTCCTTCTACCACATCAATTACTTTCCCTTCTTTGGCAAAATCATCTTCTATATCATTCGAAAAATAAACTTCTCCGCTATTGAACACTTTGTTAGCAAGCGATACCGCTTTCCTTTTCATGGTTTCGGTATGGTCTGGCAAAGCTTCTCCTTTTTCCATGTAGCCTTTGAATTCCAGCGCATTTTCGGAAGGCTGAAAAATGCCAATTCCAAAGCCTGAAGCATCCATGAGGTTGTTTACATTTTTATAAACGATGTTGATTACTTCCCTGATATCCAATGTAGAAGTAATGGCTTTTCCGATAAGAGTCAAGTTTTGAATATCGGCATTTGCTTTTTGGAGCGCATCTGTTTTGCCATTCAAATCATTATTTACTGCGGAGATTTCTTCATTCAATTCCCTCAAGTTTTCTGCCTGAGCTTGAATTTCTTCTTTCTGCTGATTGAGCTCTGCATTTTTGAATGTAAGTTCCTCTGTCTGTTTTCTAATTTCAGAAGTTCTTTCCATAATCACACCTTCCAACCTCTCGTTTTCAATTTTCAGCCTACGCTCATTCCATTTCACAAACCCATAAATAATAACTCCAGCCAAAATCAGGTATAAAATAAATGCCCACCAACGCAAATACCAAGGAGATTGTATCTCGAAAGTATAAGTAGCTTCGATGCTTTCTGTGCCATAAAGGTTTTTGGCTTTCACATGGAATGTATAAGTTCCTCCAGGCAAATTGGTATATTCTTTCACGCTTCTTTTTTCCCATGCAGACCAACCATATTCAAATTTTTCAAGATAGAATTTATACTGAGTTTCCGATTCGTTATCGAAAAAGGGAGAAGAGAAATGGAAATCTACCGAATTGTATTCAGCCGATAGATTGGCTGTTTTACCTTTTGGTTGTTTGAGAGTGGCTATTTTTATACTATCTAAAATAGTTTCAACATAATTACCTCCAAACAGAATAGAATCGCCACCTATTACTACTTTTCTGATAATAGCATAATATTCCTTTTCGCCATTTGCATTGCTCTGATTTTTCTGATACCTAAAAACTCCTTCTGAACCTCCTAACCAAGCCGTTCCGTTTGGCTCAACTGTCATGGCAAGTGCCATCATGGGCGGTACTTTTTTGAATGGATTATTGTTGATTTTGAAGCTTCCATCAGTTTGTTTTTCTGCAACTACCGCAGGGCTACTTTGGTTGAAAAGTCCTGAAATCCAAATGTTTCCATCTACATTTTCTTGAAGTGAAAATACATCTCGTTTTCCATTATAATATTCTTCTCCAAACTTCTTAAACGGTACAAATTTATCTTCCGTGGCGTCATACATGCAAATCCCTTTATCTGTTCCGAACAGAACACCTTCGGAAGTTTCGAAAATAATTACGTTTTTACCTGATAAGACTCCTTGTTCTTCACTATATTTTTTTATGTCAAAAGCTCTTTCCTCTCCCTTTTTGGGAATGAGTCTAATAATTCCATTTCTGAATGTTCCAATCCACAAATTCCCATCCTCGTCTCTAGCAACACTTCTGTTATTACCTTCCGCTCCTTCAATTTTCCCTTCATAAACCCATCGCCCTTTTTCCAACTCTTTTCCCTTCTCGTCTTTCGTATCGAAACGCATGGAAGATAAACCATCGCTCATAGCAAGCCATACACGATAAGGGTCTAATTTGTCTTGATACATTTTGAAGATGGCTGCCACAGAATTGGGAATTTGCATTACCGGGCGACTCTTATTGCCCTCAATTTCCCAAACCAAGCCTGTGGAAAGTAGCAATTTCTTGTCATCAGAGTTTTCTGGATTCGTGAATTTCAGTAAATGCCAATTTTGTCCCCCCACGCTTCTGCTTATTGGCTGTATTTCATTCCCCTCAAAAACATAGGCAGCAGAAGAAGTGGCGACATAAAGTTTCTCCTCAAATCGCTCAATCCAACTTACTGTTCCTTGCAAGCCCGAATCCTGATTCCAATAGGAGACATCAGAAGCCAAATCAATTCGTGCCACACCATTCGCTCCACCCATCCAAAGCGCTTGGTCTCTATCGAAGAAAATGCTATAAATATTATCTGTTACCAAGCTATTTTGTGCTTGATTTATAAAACCTGTGAATCGGAATTTTTTATCGAGGAGCATCACTCCTTTCTGGAATGTACCAAGGGCATAGCCATCGTTATACTTAGATGCACTTGTGTACACTATATTTTTACGAATGATTGAGTCTGCCTGCGCAAATAGTGTTTTGGATTCCTCTTCGGCATTTGGGGAGAAAGGATACTTATATAAACCACCTCTTCTGCCAGACAAAATAACCGTATCTTCTTTGTAGGGAAAAGAAACTGATATGCTTTTTCTTGCAAATCCATCATTGTCTTCTAGGAGTACAAGTTTGTTCCCTTCTAGCCTTTTTATCTTCCGAACTTTACGATTGCTTTCCTCAATATAAAACTGATTTTTGAAAACGAAACTTGAAAAGAACCGATTCCCTTCCTCAGATGGGAAATAGTCCAATTTGCCATTTTCATATCGGAACAGGTAATAATACGTTCTGAAATAAATCGTATTCCCATCAACTTGCGTTTCCCAAACATCGGCAACCTTACCTTGGACAGAATCTGGCAAATGGTGTCGAAGCGAAATGAAAGTTGAGTTTCCACTTTCATCTACGCTCATGTAGCCAAAATTGTCGGAAGTGCCTACATAAACGATTTTGTTGTCAGAAACGACCATAGAACGAGCTGTAGTTTCATTCGGGAGTTCTATCATTCGCCACTCGCTACCATCATATTCCATCACACCATTTCCGTTGCCTACATACATGACACCACGCTGGTCTTGAGCAATTGCCCAATTTTGCGCATGTCCGTCATAAACTTTTGGTGGGTAGTTTTTTAAAAATGGCTTGCCTTGCCCCTGAGAGAAGGAGGCAAAAGGTAAAAGAAGTAAAAGAAATATAAGAGAAGAAAATTTAGTCATTTGTCGTTAGTTGTCCATTCAATATAGTCAAAACCTTGCCTTGTAAACTAAGAAATCACACTATTCAGTAAGTAAGTAAACATACCTATTTTATTTAGGATTATCAATAGAAAAATAGCTCGACTTCAACAATTGAATCGCTTTAAGTGAGTTTTTTTTCAGCAAAGACTGGAATGCACTAAACAAAATTCATTTTTTGCCTAGCTTTGACTGTAAAGTATTCAACAAAATCATGCGCATTTTATCCATTTTCTTTCTGGTTAGCCTTTGCGTAGCTTCTTCGCTGTTTTCCCAGTCTGCAAAAAAAACAATTCGGTTGGATTGGGTGGACTCCAACCCCAATCAGAAGAAATATCAACTTTCAGATAAACCCACCGATTCGCTTTCTGCCGTAAAATTTGCCCAAAAATTAGTGTTGGAGATGCAATCTGACGGCTATTTATTGGCAAGTTTAGATAGTTTCTATTCCCAAAAACCTTCTGGTTGGATTTCACTCCTGTTTGCTGGCGAGCAGTTTGAATGGGCGAGATTGAGCAGGGGGAATTTGGAAAAAGAAATTTTGGAGAAATCGGGTTATCGGGAACAATTCTATCAAAACAAAACCCTGAAAATTAGTTCTTGGCAAAAATTAAGTAATAATATTCTTAACTATTTTGAGAATAACGGATACCCATTTTCTATTCTTAAATTGGATTCGATTCGGCAGAATGAGAATCAAATAAGCGCAAGTATTTCCCACCAAAAAGGGCCATTGATTCTTTTCGACACGCTAATTATTAGAGGAGAAGCAACTATCCGAAAAGATTTCCTAACCAAATATATTGGTTGGGAAACAGGCAAGCCATACAGCGAGCAAACTGCTCGAAATGCGATTAAGAAATTGAAATCAATGACTTATTTGAAATCTATTTCCGAAGCCAAAATCCTTTTCCGCCAAGACAAAGCTTTTTTGAGTTTGGAGTTAGAATCTGCAAAATCCACACAAATAGATGGCATTTTAGGCGTTCTACTCAACGAAAATCCAATTACCCAAGAGCGAAAACCTGTAATCACAGGCAGAGCAGATATTCGATTGCAAAACCCATTCGGAAGGGGTAAATTGATTGAATTGCAATTTCAGCGCATAAAAATTGCCTCACAGAAATTCGATATTGCCTACACACATCCGAATTTGCTCAATACTAATTTAGATGTAAAAGTGAACTTGAAATACTTGAAAGAAGACTCGCTTTTCATCAATTTGAACCGAATTTTGGAGCTGACTTACCGAGCAGGAAAGTCGGGGAATTTCAGCTTCTTAGCCGATGTTTCCGACTCACGACTGACGACTTCTTTTGCCAAAAATGCAC
>JBLIFI010000179.1:0-8747 GCA_047633715.1 Flammeovirgaceae bacterium | reverse complement strand
GGAATCACAACAGAGACGAGTCTTCTAGCAAACTTCTCGACTTCTGAAACCTCAACTAAGCTGTCATTCTCCACTATTTTTACTTTTCGATGACCTCTTTTCGATTCAAAGGCGTGGTATTTTCCGTTGAATGCAAAACCAGAAAAAAATCGACATCCTTCGTATGGCTCCCAATAATCTACTTTCCCGTTTTTATATCGAAATAAATAGTAGCTACTTCGGAAAAACACCTCATCTCCAATAGGAATAACTTCCCAAATATCCGTCATCTTCTCCTGAACTGAATCAGGTAATTGAGTTTGGAGTGGTTTATAAATGGTATTTCCATTATCGTCTATGGAAAGAAAACCGAAGCCTACTGATGTGCCCACATAAACGACTTTGTTCGGTGTTACTCCTAAAGAGCGAGCTGTTGCCGAGCCTGGCAACGTAAGTGTTCGCCAATTACTGCCATCATATTCCATCACTCCACCACCATTTCCTACATATATTATCCCTCTATAGTCTTGCACAAGGCTCCAGTTTTGAGCTTGCCCCTTATAAACCTTCGGTGGATAATTCTGCACAAAGGTCTTTCCCTGATTCTGAGCTAGAATTGGGGAAAAAGTAAATAGCAGAAAAGAAAGTGTAATTAATTTCAGAAGTTGCTTCATTCGTCTTTGTAAAGTACCGCATGACTATAATCTCATCCTAAACTATATACTTTTAAGGATAAATCCAACCTTTTTCTTACCATCGTCCTAAATTAGTATGGGAAAGGGAAGCAATCGTAATGAGAAAGAAATTTAGTGGATCAATTTACCAACGTGATAATAACTTATTTCAAACTCCAATTCAGTAATTTCCAAAGCTCTGGAGATACAAACTTCAAAATACAGAAAACCTTAACTTTAAAAAGCAGTTCCTTTATGAATCTTTGAATAGATTTTTTGCATTCAGCCAATCATTTTGCAAATTTACGTCCTAATTTCCAACCAACTTTACAGCAAATATGAGTCACGGTCAGCATCACGAATTTTATCCTGGGAAAACAGTTAGCCACAAACAGGAAGATAATCTCATCACTTTCCGATGCGATAATCAAACTGCACTTCAGCTCTATGTCCTTTCCGATGAGATTATCCGATTCCGATATTCTCCTGATGGTGTTTTCCGCAAGGATTTCTCGTATGCAATTGACGATAAATTTGAAGGGAAGCTCAACTCACTCAAGGTTGTAGAGGACGTTGGATTTATAGAAATCCAAACTGAGAAAGTAGATTGCAAAATCTATAACGAAGGTTTACGAGTAGTTGTCAGCGATAAGGCAGGAAATATTCTGATGGAAGATAACGATAAGGGCTTTCATTGGGAAGAGAACAAGCAACATGGTGGCTACATTGTGCAGATGAGTAAGAAGATACACAATCAGGAGAATTTCTTCGGGCTAGGAGATAAATCTAGCCGATTGAATTTGCGTGGGAAGCGTTTCCAAAACTGGTCAACCGATGCGTTCGGCTATGGTCCGCAGACAGACCCACTTTATAAAAATATCCCTTTCTACTACTCACTCCACAACCACGGACATTGTGGGGTTTTCTTTGATAACACGTTCAGAACTTTCTTCGATTTTGGACATGAAAACTCACACGTTTGTAGTTTTTGGGCAAATGGCGGAGAAATGGACTACTATTTCTTCTACGGGGAAACGATGTTGAATGTAGGAGAAAACTACACAAAATTGACTGGCGTTCCCGAACTACCACCACTTTGGGCATTGGGTTTTCATCAATGTAAGTGGAGTTATTACCCCGAGTCGGAAGTGAAAAGAATTACCAAACGTTTCCGAGACGAGCAGATTCCGTGCGATTGTATCTATCTGGATATTGATTATATGGAAGATTACAAATGCTTCACTTGGGACAAGGAGAAATTCCCCAGACCTGCCAAAATGCTTAAGGAATTGGCAGAAGATGGTTTCAAAACCATTGTGATGATTGACCCCGGAATCAAAATTGACCCAGAATATTCGGTTTATAATGAAGGTGTTGAAAATGACTATTTCGTAAAAAGACAGGATGGCGATTTGCTGAAAGGCGAGGTTTGGCCGGGGCAATGCCATTTCCCAGATTATACTAAACCAGAAGTGAGGGAATGGTGGGCAGATTTGTACAAAGATTTACTCAGAAAAGATGGCGTAGCGGGCTTTTGGAATGACATGAATGAGCCTGCGGTTTTTGACCGAGACGAGAAGACAATCTACTTAGATGCTCGCCACGACTATGATGGAAACCCATGTAGCCATCGGAAAGCGCATAATATTTATGGAATGCAAATGGCGAGAGCCAGTTTTGAGGGAATTAAAGCACATGTTTATCCAAAACGCCCATTCTTAATTACTCGAGCAATCTATTCGGGTGCGCAACGCTATGCTTTGGGTTGGACGGGCGATAATCAGGCAACTTGGGAGCATTTGCGAATTGCCAACACACAATGTCAGCGTTTAAGTGTTTCTGGCATGTCATTCATTGGAACTGACATTGGTGGTTTCGATGGGATTCCTTCTGGGGAGTTATTTACTCGGTGGATTCAACTGGGGATTTTTCACCCATTTTTTCGAGTGCATTCCATGGGCGATAATTTGACAGGTTCGGGCGCAATCGATAAAAAGGCGGTGGAAGAAAATCGAAAAGATGGCACGAAAGCTTCCGACCAAGAGCCGTGGTCTTTTGGAGAGGCTTATACGCCAATCATAAAAGCATTTATTGAACTCCGCTATCAATTGTTGCCTTATATTTATACTTCGTTTTGGCAATACACCACTTATGGAACGCCCATGTTGCGTTCTTTGGCTTTCTTGGAGTCTGAAAACTCGAATACATATTATAGAGAAGATGAATTTACGCTTGGAGATAATGTGTTGGTTTGCCCAGTATTATTTCCTGGGGCTACGATACGAAAAGTATTTCTCCCGAAAGGAGAGTGGATAAACTATTGGACTGGCGAAAAAGCAACTGGCTCGCAAGAAATCATAGTGCAATGCCCATTAGACAAAATCCCGATGTTTGTGAGGCAAGGAACTATTTTGCCTTTTGCGCCTGTGATGCAATATGTTGGCGAAAAGCCGATTGAGCAATTAACCTTGCATGTTTATCATTCTGATGCTGAACATACTAGCTATTTGTATGAAGATGCTGGCGAAGGTTATGAATACACAAAAGGCAAGAAGAACCTGAAAACTTTCGCAGTTTCCAACGAGCAGGACTGCTTCCAAATCCAACAAACAAAAGATGGAGAGTTTCAGCAGACTTACCAAACCTACCAACTCGTTCTTCATGGCTTTCCCGAAGTAGAAAGCATTCGGATAGATGGAGTGAAATTAACTAAGAAGTTAACTGGAAATACTTTTGAAGCACATGAGGGCTTCAAAGGAATTACAATCAAAACGAAGCATGTGGAGAAAATCGAAGAGAAAGAAATGCTAATTATTTGAAAGTGATGTTCAGGCAAATCTTGATGTTTCAACTAACTCATGTGATTCAGCCTGCCGACTACATTACGAATATTATTCTGCGTATCAATTCAATCAAAAACTGCCAAGTCCTTAGGGGGAATTGGCAGTTTTTTTCTATAATCTCTTACCTCTAAAATCCATTGTCTCTCTTAATGCGTAGGCTTGTCTGGCACAGGCGCACTTGCATGAAACCTGTTGAAAATTCTTTCCGCATAATTATCGAGCAGTTCCAAAATTCTTTCTTGACTGTCCGATTGGAAAATGAAACCGATGTGGTTCTCTTCTTCCATTGTCCACCAAATTTCCGAATCTGTAAATTCAGAAGTGTCAGGATGTTGGAATCTACTAAGGCTGATGACAATTCCCGAATACTTTTTCTGTGATTTCGGAGCTTTATATTTCTCTCCACGAGCTACAGCCGTCTCCAGTTTTGCCCATTCTTTCCATAAATTCACACCAGAAGAAGCTTCTACCATTTCCGCCAAATGCGCTCCACCCACTCTCGAAGAAGTCTCCAAAAAGAGTAATTCCCCAGTTGCATGAGATTTGATAAACTCAGAATGTGAAGCAGAATCAACCATGCCGAAATGCTTCATGACTTCTTTGTTGATTTTCTGCAAAGCTTTGTCATCTGCCGAACCATATTTCACCGTTGCCGAACGGAAAATTCCACCATCGTGGGCAACTTCCATAGGCGTGTTCACATATTTGGAGGAATTGGTAAACACAATTTTGCCTTCATTCGAAAGCGTATCGACATGGTAAACATCGCCAGGGGCAAATCGCTCCACCAAGTAACGATGCCTTTTATCTCCCAAACCATGAATGATTTTCCAAAGTTCCTCTTTATTATGCGCCTTTGTGATTCCCGTGGCAGAAGCTTCCGAACGAGGTTTCACAAGCCAAGGAGCAGGAACTGTATCCGCAAAATGATTCACTTCGGCATCATTGAAAATTGCGCTGAATTCGGGAACAGCAATTCCCGAATCTTTGGCTTTCATTCGCATTGCCAATTTGTCTCGGAAATAACGCCCTGTGGTTTCTCCCATTCCCGGGATTCGGAAATGCTCCCGAATATTTGCCACTCGCTCCACATCAAAATCATCTAAAGCGACCACTCGGTCAATTTTTTTGCTCTGCATGACATACGCCAAGCCATTGAGCAAGTCTTTCATATTCCAATTTTTGTCGGAATCTTCCTCCACATAGAAAATCTCGTCAATAGATTCTCTCGGCCACGGTTTGTTTTCCAAGTTTTTGGCAGTAAGCAAATAAACTTTATTTCCCGCTTCCTTGCAGGCTCTCATGAAATCTGCTCCCTTGAAATAGCAGGAAACACAAAGGAAAGTTGTTGGTTTTTCGGACATGAATTAGGGTTGAGTAATGAGTACGAGATGAAACTTTTTTAAAATTTCTAAAATAAATGGCAGGAGCGCAAATAGTTTGGAGTTTTATGTAAGATTTTTTTATGCAAAGGTGTGAAAAAGAATAATTCCCTTCTTGAACACTTGATTTTCACTCTCAATTATTGATTTGATAAAGGCATCATTGGCAATGGTATCCAAGATTTAAATAATACATTATAGTTTAATAAAAAGCATGACTGAGTTGAAATCTACTTTGCCAGATATGCTGAAATACATCAGTTATCAGCTCAACCCGAGAAAACCTGTTGTGGCGGAAGCGCACAAGAAAATGTATGAAATTGATACAGATTATTGGATTGGTTATTTTTGGTGGGCAATAGAGAACAATAATCATGATTTCCATTACAGGCATGATGGTGGCGCAATGGGAACAAGGAATATTCTACTTATCTATCCAGAAAGCAATATTGGTATTTCCATATTTACCAATAAAGCGACTGATGGAGTGTTTGAGAACTTATCGGAATTGGGCTATTCTATTTATCGGGATTTGAAGTAAATTGAATTAAAACCCATACGTAAAGGAATATGACCAATTGTATTCATAGTTATTGGTGTTTGAAGCAAGCTGATTTAGTTTGTTTCAAACACCAATAAAACTAGAAACTGATGAAATTCCTTATCTTTCCGTTTTTCCTACTTCTTTCTCTAAGTGGATTTTCCCAAACCTATCAGGTTGATACAACTAAAATCAGGGAAGATTTAGAAGAAATTCTCACAGATATTTCTCAGAATTATGCTTACCTGAAAGGGAAAAATACTGATTTGGATTGCATAAAATCTAGCTATGGCAACAAAATCAAAGACATTCAATCAGAAGAGGAAACTGTACTGTTTTTCGAGTATTTGCTAGATGAGTTTTATGACAGTCATGTGATGCTGAGTACGAATAGGAAATCTTCTTTCAGACTCCACTCGCCAATTTACAGCACTTTTGTGGGCGAAAGTGCCATGATTTCATACGTTTGGCAAACTCAAATAGAACCTATTGAGCAGGCAATTCTCGGAGCTGAAATCCAAAAACTGAATGGGGTTGATTTTGCAAAGGCAATTGAGCAATTCCCTACTTCTTGCCAAGACAAAAGCAAACAGAAAACAAAGGAATGGATTGCCAATAAACTGCTGGCAGGTCGCTATAATCAACCAAGAGTTTTGACTTTGAAATTGGCTGATGAAAGCGTAATTGACTTCGATTTAGACCAAATCCAACTGAAAAAGAACGAAGCACTTTTGTCTGCTAGAACAGAAAATGGGGTTGGAGTTATCAGAGTTAATAACTCTTTGGGGAACAACCAATTGATTGGAGAATTTGATAAGGCACTCAAAGGTTTGATGAATACAAAAGGTTTGGTAATTGACTTGCGAAATACGGTTGATGGCGGAAATTCCTATGTGGCTCGTGGAATTATGAGCCGATTCATTTCTACCAGAAAACCTTATCAGGAACACAGAAAATTGGAGAAATATAGCAGACAAGCATTTGTGGAAAGAAGTTGGTTGGAATATGTCAGCCCGAGAGGGGAGATTTATACCAAACCTGTAGCCATTTTGGTTGGCAGATGGACGGGAAGCATGGGCGAAGGAACGGCAATAGGCTTTGAGGGAATGGGCAGAGCTTCTGTTTTTGGTTCGGAAATGGAGCGTTTGGCTGGGGAAATGTCAGGTTTTTCATTCAGACATCAGAAATATGGCTATCGACTTTCCATAGCAAAATTGTTTCACGTAAATGGAATGCCGAGAGAGAAATACATTCCCGAAAATTATGTAAGGCAATCTGACTTGGAAAAAGATGAAGTTTTGGAAGCTGGAATGAATTGGTTAAACCAGCAAGGTGTTTCCGAAGCCATGCAATCGAAAGACAGTTTGCTGAAAAAGCAACTCAAACAGATTGCCATTGAAGACCAAACACTACGGTTTCTGCTTCCCGATGCAATTGAAAAGTTTGGAAATGGCTCTGAGGAAACCAACTATGTTTGGTCGCTCATTCACAGGCAAGACAGTATTTGTGAATATAAAATCGGTCAGATTGTGAATGAATACGGCTGGCTAGGAAAAAGTAAGGTTGGAGACGAAGCAAATCAGGCAATTTGGTTAATTGTACAACATGCGGAACTTCCCACTCAAGAAAAATTTCTGCCTTTATTGGAAAGCTCTGTTGCCAAAGGCGAGTCGGAAGGTTGGCATTTGGCTTTTCTGCAAGACCGAATTCTGATGCGAAAAAATGAGAAGCAAATCTACGGAACGCAATCTCTTTGGGACAAAACCATCAACAAGAATAGAATCTACCCAATCCGAGATAGGAAAAATGTCAATAAACTCAGAAAAGAACTGGGACTTGAATCGATTGAGGAATATGCAAAAACGAATGGACATGTGTTGGATTGAGGATCTGGGTTTATACATCGCTTCGAAAGCCCATTCTAATCAGAATGAGCTTTCTTTATTCGCATCTAAAACTGTCCCATTCCATCTGCTCTGTATTACTAGAGATAGTTAATTCAATGAAAAAATCTCAGTATGATGAATCTAAAATTTTGCTTGTTTATAGTCCTGCCCAGTCTTTTTACCACTCAGGTACTTTCTATAGATTTCAAAATTGAAATAAATGGGTCTTACAATGATACCATAAAAATAGTTGATTCTCTCAAGCCAATAAAAATCAGATTTGCGGTCGAAAATGATGCTAATTTAAAAATAGAACGTATTTCAGTTACTCATGGTGAGTATTGGAATTCATTTGCTTTAGCGAATAAAAAAATGCAAATGGCAGGTTCGTTTCTAGAAACTGAATACTTATTCAGAGCTAGTAAAATCGAAAAAGGGAATTTTTTACTCTTTGAAATTGAGTATTCTATGGAAGGCGATACTATTTCCAAAAAAATCGAGCACTATAAAGTAATTGGAGATACAAAAACATCTGCTACTAAACCATATTATCTACAAATTCAGATTTATGATAATGGAATTGAACTTAAAAATCCAAGCCAATATATCTCGCTTATTAAGAACTGGAAGGAAACAAGAGTTTCCGAATTTCTAATAAATCACTCCAAAGGAGAATCGTTTGGTAAAGAAGTTGGCGAAAGTAAATATACATTTGAGCAAATTCCTGACTCTTTAAAATTAATATTTAGATATGGTTACATATCCGAAACGTATGAATTGCCGACTAATTATTTTAAGTATGGCGGGCTTATCAAAATTGGAATTGTTAGAAATGTAAAAAAAGCTAAAAAGGAGAACTTAGATAAGGTTGCAACAAAAAAGAATATGGTCAGTTTTTTCATGGAAAATAGTCTTTCTGGATGTGAGAGTTTCATTTGTGCTGTTTATGAAAGGTTTCCAATTGGAAATGGGACTAGAAAAGGAATCTCCCATTGTATTTACCTGAGTAGAAAAGAGCGAAAGAAGAAAATTGACAAATAAATCAAATCTGAGAAACCCTACCTTATATTTGCCCGCATGAAAATTGGCATTATTTCCGACACACATAGCTACATTGATGAGCGAATTTGCGAACACCTCCAAAATTGCGATGAGATTTGGCATGCTGGAGACATTGGCTCGCTAGAAGTTACCGATAATTTGGAATCCATTGCCGAAGTCCGAGCGGTTTATGGCAATATTGATGGCGGAGACATTCGCCAAACATTTCCCGAAAATCAGGTTTTTGAATGCGAAGGCAAAAAGGTTTGGATGACTCATATTGGGAGCTTTCCACCGAATTACAACAAAACTATCAAAATCCAACTCAACCGAATCCGACCCGATATTTTTGTGTGCGGACATTCCCATATTCTGAGAGTTATTTCCGACCCAAACAGAAG
>JBLIFI010000178.1:0-8754 GCA_047633715.1 Flammeovirgaceae bacterium | reverse complement strand
GCATTTAGCTCAGTATTATTCGGAAGATTGATTTTGGAAGAGCCATTTGTTCCCAAATAGTTGAAAATGAAATTCTCTTTGATTCCAGTCATGCGAACCTCCCAAATTTGGGTAAGCAGAAATTTACGGAATTGGTAATTCAAGTGCGCTCCAGCGTAGTTTCTCTGCGTGCTGAGTGCATAATAATTGAGCAATCGGTAACTCGCCACAGGGTCGGTAACTTGTAAAACCGTTCTGTTTCCCATAAAATGTTTGTAATCCATAAAGTAGAGTTGGTTGGCATTTAGGAAACTCCCTGCAAAAATATTGTAATTCAATTTCCCTCTTGCACCCACTTTGAACTGATGTTGCATTCCTATTTCCAACCTATCGAAATCCACATCGCTACTTGCCACATCGGAAATTCCTTTGCTGTAATTCAGTCTGAAAACTGGCGAACCTTCCAAAATAGCTTCTCGCTTCTTATTCCTTACTCTGTATTTCACAAATGGACGATATTCCAACTCCACACTTGCCAAAAGAGCTTGATGCATAGCAAAGCCTGTGTTGTTTTGAGCTTCTAAATTAGCGGGTGCATTTAATGTGTACTTTCGGTCATCTACGTTTCTCCAAGAGTGAGAAGTATTATTGAACAGCTCGGTTCTTTCTGCCCACTCCACACTTGGTTTAATGGTGATTTTGTCAGATAAAGTTTGGTTGAGACTCAATTTGAGATAACTCTTCTCATAAATTTTCATGTAATTCTGCTCATACAATAAAGAAGAAAACGAATTGATGATTGGATGAATCGGATTTTGCTCATTGAATTGGGCAACATATCTCCCGCCTTCCAACTGAATATTCCCTTTCGATTTTTCAGATTTATAGGCATATTTCACATTCATTTTCCCATTCACTTCTTCACGAGTGAAACCATAACGGAAAGTCGGGGAAATTTCCAGATTCTTATTCTTGCTCAGTTTGGATTTTATTTGGAACGGAACTTCAAAGTTATAGCCATCCACCGTGTTGAATCTCACAGTAGAGATTGGCGATTTATAGACAAATCGAGTTTTTTTACTCCTTTTAGATGACGTTCCGAAAAGTAGTTTGGAAATTGGCGACTCTTTTTTTTCCTTCACAGAATCTGGATTGGAGACTTTCAACTCTTCTACCACAGCGATACTGTCTAGTTTCACATAACTCCTCACCTCCAGCTTGCTCAGCGGAACAGGACGGATTTCTTCCCAATAGGTCGAGTCTTTTTTCCCTGCCAAAGAATCTACCGTAATTGATGTGTTGCTAACCACTTCTGGTTCTTCCATTTCCTTTTCCTCCTCCTTCTCATATTCTTTCATCAATTTTTTCAGGTCTTTCCGAGTGAATTCCTTCTTTCCCGCAAAAGGGTTTTCAGATGTGTTGGTAGAAGTATTTTTATTTTTTGATTCCAATTCTTTCGCCAACGCTTTCTCTGCCTTCTCGTCAATCACCACAATCTCCTCCATTTTCAAATCAGGGTTGAGCGTAATTTGGTAATTGCTCACAGTTGCCAAATATTTATACTCCAAATCGAAACCCATAAAAGAACCGCTTATATTGAACCGATGGCTGACAGGCAACCAAACTTGCTCTTTAATTGGATTGTAAATTTGGGAAAGCTTGAATTTGAAACCTTGTGTGTAAGTAGTCAAATCCAAACTATGAATACTCCAAACGTCTTCCACAATGAAAATCGTTCCTTCAAAAACCTGCTCGCCACGCACTCTGGGCATTACCGCTATTTTGTTGATTTCTCTTCCGCCCTCCATGAAGCTTCCTTGATATTTGAAGCGGTAATAAGCAAAAGACTTAGGGGAAAGTGGAGAGATTGATTCGCCCACAGTTGGGTTGTAAAAACTGCTGGTAATGAAACGGTTTGGGCCAACTCCACCGCTTTCACTCTTGCCAATCGTTCTGATTGAAGTTACTTTTTCTTTGAATGTATTCGGTCTCGTATAGCTCACTTCACTCACCGATTCCGTCAAATAAACCGTAGAAGTATCCACGCCATCTTTCTCCAACGCCTTTCGGAACAGGAAAGGAACATCATTCAGCTTTCCGCCACCTTTCATATACACCTTACAGTTGTAAGCATCTACTTGCATCAGATGAAACTTGCTTTTGGCAATCGCTTTTCGGATAATCGTATAAGCAGGGTCTTCCGCTTTTGAGTTAATTTCCACCTCACTCAATTGCATGGCTTGCGTTTTCATCACAATATCCAGCTCAACAAATTGGTTGGAGACAGTAATTTCCTTACGAATTGCTTCGTAGCCCAAATACTGGAAATACACATCATATTTCCCTGCTTTGAGCGGAAATGAATAATCGCCATCCAAGTTGGTACTTGTGCCTGTTTCTAATTGTTTGATATAAATTGTAGCGAAAGCCAATGGCTCGCCCGTTTCAGAAATGATGATTTTTCCTTTAATTCCTTGCCCAAAACTCAGGTTGGAGAATATAATTGCAAATAGTATAAGAGTAAATTTCTTCATTGATTTAGTTGATTTAGAATTATTCGGGAGACACTTTCTATTCAGATGCGATATTATGGAGAATGGTTGTCTATGCAAAGAAAATAATGTTAGAAGGCAATTGCCTGAATTGAAATTACCAATTACCATATATTCTCCTCTGCCATTTTTTTATAAATTTGCAGAATCTGACTCCAAGCTCCGATATTTTTTACCTGATTGAGAGATAGAATCTCAGATTTCATATATGTTTGGAAACAATTTGCCCAAAGCAAGGCTTTTCAATCTGATAGCTGAAATACTTATTTCAAACAGAAACTATCAATTCGGGCTATTTGGGTGAATAATTTTTTTGAAAATGGAAGAACTCGTAAATACCATCGCCACCTGGATTTTCAGCAAGCGGATGAACCAGATTGAACAATTCATGCTTAAACCGCATGAAACTCAGGAAACTGTTTTCAAAAAGTTGTTGGAGACTGCAAAATCTACCGAGTGGGGAAAAAAATACGGCTACGGGCAAATCAAAAACCACGAGCAGTTCAAACAGCAAATCCCCATTTCTACTTACGAAGACCTATTTCCCTACATTGAACGCACCATGAAAGGTGAGCGAAATCTGCTTTGGCCTACGGAAATTAAATGGTTTTCCAAGTCTTCTGGCACAACCAACGCCCGAAGCAAATTCATTCCCATGTCTAAAGAATCTATTGACGATTGCCACCTGAAAGGAGGGAAGGACATGGTTTCAATTTACGTAAACCAATTCCCGGAAACTAAATTTACCCGAGGCAAAAATTTGGGAATTGGTGGGAGTTATCAAGTCAGCGAGCAAAATCCGCACATGTATTATGGAGATATTTCTGCCGTTCTGATGAAGCATTTGCCATTTTGGGCAGGCTTCAAGCGTGCACCCGAGTTGGATATTGCGCTGATGAGCAAGTGGGAAGAGAAAATTGAGAAAATGGCTCGTGCCACCATGAACGAGAATATCACAACCATTGCAGGTGTTCCAACCTGGACAATTGTTCTACTAGAGCGTATTTTGGAGTTGACAGGAAAGAAAAACATCAAAGAAGTTTGGCCTAATTTAGAGCTTTTCACTCACGGAGCTGTTGCTTTTGGGCCTTATCAAGAAACTTTCGATAAGCTGATTGACCCTCAGGGAATGCATTACATGGAAATCTACAATGCTTCGGAAGGATTTTTCGGAATGCAAGACCAAAAAAACAGCAAAGAAATGTTGCTGATGTTGGATTATGGTATTTTCTATGAGTTCGTTCCCACAAGTGAATGGGGAAAAGAAAATCCGAAAACAATTGGATTGGATGAAGTGGAACTCGATACCAATTATGCACTTATCATTTCCACAAATGGCGGTTTATGGCGTTATGCCATTGGAGATACGATTAAATTTACGTCTAAATATCCTTACAGAATCAAGGTTTCTGGCAGAACCAAGCATTTTATCAATGCTTTTGGCGAAGAGATGATTATTGAAAATGCCGAAGCAGGAATTACCAAAGCTTGTGAAGCAACTGGCGCACAAATCACTAATTTCACAGCTGCTCCAATCTATTTAGAAGCGGGTAAAAAAGGCGGACATGAATGGATTATCGAATTCCAAAAAGACCCAAGTAATTTAGAGAAATTCACAGAAATCTTGGACAAAACCATTCGGGAAATTAATTCTGACTACGATGCTAAACGAGAGAAAGACATCGCCCTGATTTCTCCCATTGTTCACCACGCACCAAAAGGTGCTTTCCACGATTGGATGAAAAAAAGAGGCAAACTTGGTGGACAAAACAAAGTTCCTCGTCTTGCCAATAATCGAGATTTTTTAGAGGATATTTTGGAGGTTATTGGGAAGTAATAAATCCGCTACTTTTTTCTGAAAATCCTTCATATTTCCATTGGATTCTTTCTTGTTGGGAAACTAATTTCAATCAACTATCTCCAATAAAAAATAAAGATTATGAAAATTGGCTTATTTTTCGGCTCATTCAACCCAATTCATATTGGGCATTTAATTATTGCCAACACCATGGCAGAGCGGGCAGATATTGACCAAGTTTGGTTTGTAGTTTCCCCACAAAACCCGTTCAAAAAGCGTTCAAACTTGCTTCATGAGTTCGATAGAATCCAAATGGTTCGCTTGGCAATAGCTGACAACCCTAAGTTGAATGCTACAGATGTGGAGTTCAATATGCCCAAGCCAAGTTACACGATTGATACTTTGGCGTATATTTCCGAGAAATACCCACAGCACCAATTTAGGGTGATTATTGGGCAAGACAATTTGAAAAGCTTTCATAAATGGAAAAACCATGAAGCTTTAGTAGAGAACTATGGCTTTTTGGTTTATCCACGCCCAGGCTCATTTGAAACTGATTGGGACGAACACCCAAATGTACAAATGATAAATGCTCCACAAGTAGATATTTCTGCGACTTTCATCCGAAAATCTATCGAATCCAATTTGTCAATTAAATATTTAGTGGCAGATGAGGTGTTGGACTACATTAAAGCTAAAAAACTTTACGAGGGTTAATTATCAATTGATTATGGATTTATTAGAGCAATATCAAAATGAAATTAATCGTAAGGGAAATGCAACTCAACGATGTGGAAAAAGTAGTTGACTACTTTGTGACTGCGAGTGTTGAATTTCTAAAAAGCATGGGGGCAGACAAAGCAAAACTGCCTAAAAGAGCCGAATGGATTAGGCAATTAGAAGCTGAGCTGACAAAAACATATCAGCTAAATGAATTTTACTATCTCATTTGGCTGATTGACAACGAACCAGTAGGGCATTCTAATATCAATAACATAGCGTTTGGGAAAACAGCAAAAATGCACTTGCATCTTTGGGAAGGAGCTAAAAGAAGAAGTGGGCTAGGTTTAGATTTCCTAAAGCTCGTAATTCCCCAGTTTTTCAAAAAATTTGAACTGGAAAAATTAGTTTGCGAGCCAAAAGCAAATAACCCTGCTCCCAATAAGACCTTGAAAAAGCTGGGATTTGAATTAGTTCGGACTTATGAAACAACACCTGGATGGATAAATTTTCACCAGGAAGTAAACCGGTATGAATTGACAAGGGAGCAATTGGAAGGATTCAGACTTGCCTAATTCCCGCCCAAAACCCGTCTAATTCCTTCGGCTTTCAACAAGCCTTTCTCAATGTGTTGCCGAATGCTTTACACATCTTCCAAATGGTTCAATCGTTAATTTGGAGATTAAGTGCAATTTGTATTTTTTGTTACTTGTCAGTATTCTATCATTAATCATTGGTCGAAAAAGAACTCATTATATCTCATGGGCTAGTCAAAGCTTCTTAGCTTGCAAAAGAACAACCGAGGGTTTATTAAAATAGGTTCAATCGTTAATTTGGTAAAAGCGTTGTATTATTCCAAGAAATTTATTTTATGTAAAGTTGCCACAAAAGGTTAATACTAAGTGTGTTTTTTGTAGGTTCTTCTTCCAAGAAGAATAAAAGAATTACCAAAAGTGCAAACAAGCACAGTAAATTCAGATAAAAACAAGACTTTCGTGCTGTCTTGTATTCCTCTGGGAAGAGGAATCTACAGAGTGAGTAGCAAGAAAGCGGATAGTCATTAAATTGTACTCAATACCCAAATTAACGATTGAACCTTCCAAATACTGCTTCTTGCTTGGATAAAACTAAGTTCTCTTCGAGTCTGAGGACTCGAAGATGTATCAGATTTCAAAACCTGAGATGTACAGATGATAGCTGAATTTACTTTCTCTTCGCTAATGTCCCAACTCCAAACCTGTTCTTTTTCAAACTGAAAGATGCCTTGAGAGAGGGAGATGTTTTGGTAGTTTGGAGATTAGACAGACTCGGACGCTAAATGCCGTTAAGTTAAGGAACTTTACTTCAGTCAGCGTGCCCCAGTCGATGCGCCCCAGTCAGAGACTGATTTCCATTTTCGGCACAGGTTCAGACTGGGTCGGTAGCCGATGCTATTGCATTCAAGAGCCTGCGCCAGCGTTTTACGCTGGTTCAAGCATCCACGCTTGAGCGCAACCTGATTCGGGAAAGAACCAAAGCAGGTCTGGAAGCTGCTCGAGTGAGAGGTAGATTGGGAGGAAGTTCACATAAATTGGGGAAAGACAAAAAGGCACTTGCCGTGAAACTCTACCATGAGAAGGAACTTCCGATTATGAAAATTTGCGAGATGTTAGAGATTGGTAAGCCGACTTTATATAAGTACGTACATCACAAGAAGTACAGTTTTTACAATAAGAATTTTTTTTGTGAAAAAAAGGATGATTTTTGAGAGAATAAAAAAGGCAATAACTAATTTGGATAGCCAACTCCCGAAGTCATTTTTTTGATTCTGATATTTTTTTTGCTTCTTTACTATCAAGGTACTAGCCAGTTTTTTTACTTTATCCGATTGTTTTATGTTGAAATACGAAAGAGCTTGCCGTGCTTGTCAGCGTGACCCAGTCGGAAATATTTCATGGTGGCATTAGTTCTTACAGTTTTTGAGTGGCTTGGTAGCCAATGCTATTACATTCAAGGAGATATGAAAACCATTCTTCAAAAAAATAAAATAGACCTCAATAAGTAGGTGGACAAAGGTAATTTGATAATTAGGCTTGTTGTTCTCGCTACGCTAAGGAACGGAAATTAAATAAGATGCTACTTTCTCTTGTTTCTTTTTGGGCTATTCTTCGTTAAAAAAATTTGCCGTAGCGGTGCTATGCCAAACTTTTTTGCCTAAACTAGCTAACGTAGCCCGACCTCAAAAATAAACTGCGACAAAACACGCATTTATTTATTCCCCGTTCCTAAGACCAACAAGGGCAGTTTCTGGGGAATTTAATTATAAAGCTGATTCTGTCTACCTACTTACATGACAAAAAATAAATAGTCCTAATTCTGCCCCTTCCAGGTCAGCTGAAGCAGACAGACTCTGAGAAATTGTCATGTACTAAGAAAATGCTCTTAATCTGAACCAAACCAATAGGTATGAATACTCAAAAAAAATATACTGTATTAGTAATAGATGATGAAGTTATTCATATCAAAAAAATAGCTAGTATCCTTCCAAAAGAGACTTATCAGATATTTCGTGCGCCAGATGGAGAAATAGGTTGTGAGCTGGCAATTAAGCGCCAACCCGATATTATTATTATGGATTGGCAAATGCCCAAGCGGAATGGCATAGAATCTATCAAATTCTTAAAAAACAACCCACTTACCCAAGATATTCCTGTGATTATGGCAACAGGAGTTATGATAGAGCCTGAATATTTAGCAATAGCACTAGAAGCTGGTGCGGTAGATTTTCTCCAAAAACCAATAGAGCCCACAGAGTTATTGGCACGTGTAAACTCAGCACTGATACTTTCTAAAGCAATGCAGAGCATCAGAGAGAAAAATAAGGAATTGGAAAAAAAAACCGAGATTCAAGATCGCTTGATGGCTATTGTTGGGCATGACCTTAAATCTCCTCTTTACTCATTGCAAGGCACACTCTCCATTGCTAGGCAATTTGGAGAAAAAGGAATTAGCAGTGAAGAATTATTCCATTTTTTGGGGCAAATAGAAGAAGAGTTTGACTCGGTAATTGGGCTTATTAACGGACTGCTATTTTGGGCGTTAAATAAGCAAGACGCTTTTAATCATAGCCCAGAAAAGGTGAACATTAGTAATTTTTTTGAAACTTCAATTAAGCTTACTAAGATTCAAGCTAAGAAAAAGGAAATAAACCTAAAATATACACCTCCAAAAGATTTATGGGCGTATTTAGATATTAATATGGTGAATTTTATTGTTCGTAACTTATTATCTAATGCCATTAAGTTCACTCCAAAAGCAGGGAATATTTCTATTGAGGTTACGAATATTGAAAAATACCTTTTAATTTCAATTGAAGACACGGGTACTGGCATGTCAGAAGAGCAAAAAGAAAAACTCTTTGGTGCAATTGACCCTAGTAAAGTGAATAGTGATACTTACGGGCGAAAAGGAACTGGTTTAGGAATGGCTGTGGCATACGATTTTGTAGATAAAATGTCTGGTTCAATTTGGGTCGAAAGCGAAGAGGGAAAGGGTAGTACTTTTTTTGTCAAACTACCGAATTGTATTTCTAAGGATTGAAGTAGGCTGTACAATCGGGCGTAAAAAGTTCATTGCCTTTTTTACTTTTTTTTAGGCGGCTTTCGGAGGTCTTTTCACTAACCTCAATTGCTTGCATTTTATGTTTTCTAAAGCATTTTTGGTTTC
>JBLIFI010000177.1:0-8777 GCA_047633715.1 Flammeovirgaceae bacterium | reverse complement strand
CCAAGGCTTGGAAAGTTTGTTGTAAAGCAAGTGAGAGAATTGTTTTTTCTCCTACCAAATCAGTCACCCAAAGTGGGTTTTCAACTACTTGGTTGAGCAAGCTTCCAGTTAAATCTAAAGTCTGTTGGAGACTGAAATTCGGTTTCCATTTACCCGATTCAGGTTTTGCGGAAAGCGAAGTCAGAATATTTTGCGAGGCAATTACCAATAAATTCTTGGCACTCGAATCTTCCACATCCCAAAGTTGAGGAAGGTTTAAAGCCGTTTTCTCTAAAGTGATTTGTAGAAGCGCAGGCAATAGGTTTGGTTGGTTCAAACCAGATTCTGCCACGGCAGAAGTCAAATCGGAGACCAGTTTCTGAAGCGGTTCGGAACTGGTGAATAATTCGGGATATTCTGCTGAAACTTCTAAACTAGCTTGTACAATATTCTCCAAAATTGCGCCTTTCAAAACTGCTTGGAGCGAGTCAGCTTCGGCAACGGAATTGAGCAAAGCAGTTCCCGTGTTGGCAATCAGCTGATGTTCCGCTTCACTTACGCCAAAGAAATTACTGGTTGGAGAAAATACCATCAAGCTGGCATTGTACGCCAAGCTTTTCATCAAATCGGAACTGAAAAGTTTCAATTTTTCCACTTCCTTATCGTTCGCTTTCGCATCAATCCGACCAATTAATGCTTGTGCCAATTGGCTGGAAGTTACCGAAAGTAAGGCTTGGAAATTCTCATCATCCACCAATTCAGGAACGGCTTGTTGCGCCACATTGATGGCAGAAGTCATAAAAGAAGGGGCAATTTGCTTGAAAAGAGCTGTTTTTACACCATCCTCGAAATTCACGCCATCCAAAGAGTTGATAAAACCTGCTAAAAGCTGATTTTCAATATCTCCAAACTCTAATTTTAAAGTTTGGTCAATGAGCGAAACCGTGATGGGTTGTTGGGCAATTTGCGTGAGCAGTCGCTCCAAAGAACCTTCCAAAACCTCGGATTTTAGATTTGCCACGCCTGATTTGTACGCCAACTTGTCGCCATACAAATAGCCAAATGCACCATCGAGGAAATAGCCTAAAGCCTGTTGTTCTCGTCCATAGGCATCTACGGGCAGTTTTTTGAGCAAAAACTGATTGATTGCCACAGCTTTCACATTGATTTGCACCAAAGATTGAAACGACTCGGCACTCAATCGCTCATCGGCTGGAATGGCTTGCAAGGAAGTGAAAGTAACATTCAAAATCTCCGAAAGAAGCGAGTCTCCATTGACCTGACTGGTTACCCAAGCTGGATTTTGCACCACTTCATCTAACAAAGTATCAATCAAGTTTTTTGTTTGGAGATTGCTAAATTGCAACTGCCATTTTCCCTCTTCGGGCTTTTGCGCTAGCGATTGCAGAATTTGTTGAGAAGCAGTTACCAATAAATGCTCTGGATTTTCCGAATCGAAATTGAAAAGTGCATGAATGTTTTGCGCAGATTTTTCTAGCACTAATCGGGAAAGTTCGGGAATCAAATCCTTCTTTTTGAAATCGCTTTCCACAATGGCAGTTGCCAAATCCCCCACAATATTTTTCACAAAATCATGCTGACTGACGAGTTCAGGATATTGCCCAATTGTTCCCAAGGCAGTTTGCATCATGGAATCCAAACTCTTAGTTGTGAACACTTTGGCAAAATCAACTTTCCCCTCGCCACTATCGAGCAAAATATCCATCATTGCCAAACCTGTAGATTTTAGCAGTTCAGATTTTGCTTCTCCTTCGGTAAAGAATGCGCTGTTCTCCATGAAAACCGCTTCGCCCGCATTTTGGATAACGCTTCGGAACATCCATTGTCCCCATTGTTGCACATTCGCAGATTCGGCTTCGGTTTGCAAACCTTCCAATCTGCCAGAAATATCTTCGACAAAACCAGTTGTGGCGGTTTGAATGAAATCTTGCACTTTCAAATCGTGGCTAATTTCTGGAGCAAGTCGGCTGACAGTTTCAATTGCCGTGGTAAAAATGGCGGGAGCAACTTGTTTGAAAAGTGCTTCCTTCACATTGCCCGAAGTGAAATTAACCGAATCCAACGAAGTCAGAATCTTTTTGAGCGATTGCCCCGTGGCAGAATTTTCGTTGAGCGCACTTGGTACTTGCACGAAATAATCTACACTAATTTCTACCAAACTGCCCGCAACTAATCGTAAACCTGAAACGGGCGCATCCTTCTCGTTTGCCCATTGCCGAAATCGCAATAAGGAAATCAAACTCTCGCCTTGCACCAAAGCGGTGGAATCCTGATTCTCCCTAGAAAAACCCAATTCAAAAAAGTCTCGGTAGGATTTCGTTTCTGCCTCATCCAAATTGCTATTCTGTTGCTTATCGAAAAGGATTTTCAGTTTCGGATTCTCCAACAACAATTGAGAATGAGCCGTAAAAAAGTCGGTGATTTGGAAATTATCCACCGTCATATCTACATTGGGCAAGGGCAAAGTCAGCTTCTGCGATTGCAAATTGTTGACAAAAGATTGCCTCACATTATTTCCGAGCTTAATGGCGGAAGTGATGGCGAAAAGTACGACTTCGGCAGAGGTGTTGGCAATCATCTTAGTAGTGAGTAGTTAGTATCAAGTAGTGAGACAAAAAGGTATTAGAATTGACGAGTTTTCTTTAGATTACTTAAAATCCGAACCAGTTTTTGATTTTATTGAAAAGAGAAGGTTGAGCAGGTTCGGATTCTAACTCAACCTGATTGGTTTGTTCATTATCAGTTTTGTTGTTTTTGGTTGGGTCTTCCTTGAAGCGAAGTTCTTTATCTAGCAGATTCTCTTTCAGTATTTCTAATTCAGCTTCTTCTACATGTTTGATTTTTCCAGCTGCCAAAAGATTACTGTGAGACTTTGAAAGTCCTCCCTCTCGCCATTTCCCATTTTCATAAATCAATTTGAAAAAAACACTTGGTCTTGATATAATTTTGAGTTCTCTGTTTATTACGAGTAGCCAATCTAAATCTTTTGGTTTGTAGTTAAAATCAAATAATTGTTCTCCTGAATTTAGAATTTTTAAAATATTTTCAACAGAAATGTCTTTCCCTAAATCTGGAGTTGGAATCAAAACCATGCCTATTACTGCACCGTCCATTTTACTTTTGAACCGACTCAACCGCCAGACAAATTCTGCTTTCCTTGCTGAATCAGCCTCACAAGTACAGAAAATGATTCGATCTATTGGATTGCACATAATTGGTTGGGAGGCTTCTGGTTTTAACTGAACTGGAATTTGGCAATAAATGTGGGGAAATGGAAGCAATTGAAGGAATCAATGCAGTATTTTTGGCAAATCAGATGAAGAGACCTTAGATTTGATTGATTATTTCATCTTTTGAAATACCTGAGTTGCTATCTAACAAAAATTCTCTTGTAATTGCGTAATTTCATTTTGGCACTCTTTTTCTTTTGTGATTTCCAATAGAATTTCAAATAATTCATCAATCATTTTCGGGTAAAATGTATCACTTCCTGTAAGTCTATGCCAAAAATCTGCTCCCACAATGGTTGTGTATCTTTCAGGAATCGAAAGATACAAAGAACTTAAAGAGTTTTGTTCTCCATAAAACACCCCAACAATCATATCATTTAATGCAATTTTCAACTCTCTTTCCCTAAAATTCCTTATTGATTTACCAAAAGACTTAGAGATGAATTGCGAACTCTCAAAATCTATTTTATCTGGATTTAGATACAGCTGGCAATATTTTCTCCTCTTATCTTTTTGGTCTATAAATTCGATATCAACTCCATCAATGTCTGATTTATAACAACTGAACACAGCATCAATTAACTTATCAGTTTGAATCTCAAAATCTATAATTTGTGAGAAAACCAACGCCTCGGCAATACTTCTCGAATCATCGTTTCCACGAAGGAAATTAGCCAAATATTTGAACAAGAAAGGATTTACGTTGTAGTTCGAGAGTTTCGAGGCTTTTTTACAAGCAACATTCAAGTGCGCTCCCACAATTTCCTTTCTAAAGAAACTCTTTGCTTTTTCTAGTAATTCTATGCGTTGTGCTTCTTCCATTTTGGATGTTAGTTTTCTTTGACTGAAATTTGGGAAGAAATGCGGGGAAATCAAAAAGGAAGTGACTAACTCAATAAATTCATCTGCAATCCTTTATGAAAAAGCCCTGGCGGTGTGGATATTAAGCGCATAAAAAAAGCCCGCTTCTCTCAAAGAGAAAAGCCGGCAAAACAAAAACCACAAAAAATACAATCTTAAATATCTTTATTCCAATTTGTTTTAACTCAAAAAAATTAATTGGAAACAAATTTCTTACTCATAAACAGTATGAACAAATTGGTAGTATGAAACATGTAATGCTATTAAAAACTTAATCAACTAAAAATAGGAATTTGCTAACGCAAATAGCTTATTTTCCGACAGCTGGAAGCTATCGGCTACGGATATAAATTCATAAAAAAGTTCCTAGCATTACTTGTTTAACACCACCAACAAATTTACTTTTTTTACGGAAACATACAAAAAAATAGTAAAATAAGGTTAAAAAATATAAGAATAACTATGTTTTGGAACTAATCCAGATGCTAATATTTCAATAGAAATATGTGTTAAGTATTTGATTGTTAAATACTTATCCTATTTTAGTAATCTTTTTTTTATAAAAGCGGCAATAAGCATGAATGGTGCAAGAAAAGATGCTAATCTCCCCAAATAGTCACCATGTTCATCATAGAAAGTTAATTCATTATTGAGATGGATAGAGCTTTTGAGGGCAGCCATTTCATCATATTCAATTCTGCTGATTGTTTCTCCCCTTTGATTGATAAATCCGGAAATACCTGTATTTGCCGAGCGAGCCACAGCTTTTCTGCTTTCAATGGCTCTCAATTTGGCATAGTTCCAATGTTGCCGATGCCCAGATGTATTCCCCCACCAGCCATCATTGGTAACTATGGCGATAAAATTTGCGCCTTCCTGCATGTAATCGGTCATGAAATCTCCATAAATAGACTCATAGCAAATTACGGGAGCCGCTCTCCCTGCTCCATTTGTGAAAACTTCCCGTTTTGCTTGCCTTCCTAATCCACCCGAACTGCCACCAAAGTTCATAATCAATGGCTTTAGAATGCTTTTGAAAGGAATTGTTTCCGCACCAATCACTAATTGAGATTTGTGGTAGAACTCCGCAGTATCAACCCCACTAATTAGAATGGAAGAGCCGTAAACGTCATAGTAGCCAAATCCATCAGCATAGCGTTCCGTTGGGGAGTTTCCGGCTTTCTCTCCATACTTAGTGTAAGCGTCAACCCCAGAAATGAGTGCTAGGTTCGGATATTTCTTAATCCAGTCATTCACTTTACGGAAGTCGGCAAAGGTTTGGTAGCTCCCCGTTTCCATTCCGTTGTGTAAAGCGGTTTCTGGAAATAATAAAAAGCCTGTTTGTGGAGTGATTTCTGGCTCAGAAAGGGAAATGAATCGTTTCAACTGCTCTTCGTAAGGAATGAATGTTGGTTGATTTCGAGCTCCAGTT
Source organism: Flammeovirgaceae bacterium (assembly GCA_047633715.1). Classification (GTDB taxonomy): domain Bacteria; phylum Bacteroidota; class Bacteroidia; order Cytophagales; family Flammeovirgaceae; genus JBLIFI01. The sequence continues at coordinate 3,254 of JBLIFI010000177.1, read as the reverse complement.
TTTGCATTGTAATGAAATTTTTCTGTGTAGCAATCCAAATTGGGTTGAACAACTACCATTTCCATTTCTTCGCCTTTTTCTTCATAAGTAAAATAGGTAATGAGGGAAATAGCAAGTGGAATTACTACAAGTAAAACAGGTGCATAAACACTCAGTTTTTGCTGAAAAATCCATTTGAATACCAATATATTGACGAGTAAAATCCATAAGGTTCCACCAAAACTGCCTGTCAAACTATACCATTGAACCCAACTAGGTGTGTTGGCAAAAACATTTCCCAAATTCAGCCAAACCCAAGACAAGTCCCAATGCAGATGTACATATTCGAAAGTCATCCAGAAAATGATAAATCCGAATGATTTGTATTTATTGGCAGAAGCCTTTCTGGCCATGTGGAAGAAAGCCAAAGGCAATGCTTGCAGAAAAGAGTTGGCAATCCAGGCTCCAAGAGTGGCAAAACCTGCCGCATTCCAAAGCCACCAAATCACACCAATATTCCAAATCAGCATTGCCAGCCAACCATAGAGGAAATAGGTTAGCATAGATCGTTTGATTTCTTGCTCGGTAATCTGATTTTCCAATTCCAGCAAAGGCACAAGTGCCAAAAATGCCAGAACTGTAAATGGTTCATACCAGGATAGGGAAAGTAGCACTCCTGAAATAAGTGAGAGGAATAGGAAATAGTATTTCTTGGTGCGCCATTGCGCTATGATTACAAACATTTATATCGGAATTGTTGAATAAAGGCAAAACTAACCATGATTTTTAGGATTGCTTGGATTTGCTGTGATTTTTGTTTTAGTTCTCTGCATTCAGCTGTGGGAGTTTACATCAGTAAAAATGCGAGTGCAGGTTCTTGTTGTGATAGCGTTCGCTACGGAGAGATATTGGTATATTTATTCTGAAAAACTAGAATAAATCCTGTTTAAGTACAAAACACTCTATTTAGAGTCTCACAACACCACAAAATCCCTGAAATTTTCCCGACTAATGATATTCTCCGTAGCATTATATTTCTCCACAAAAGTCTTTGAGAATTTTGATTTTTTCTTTGGATCCCATTTGAACTCATAGCCGTGGATTTTCTGACCAATATCTTCCACATAATCAATTTCCTGCTGTTGGGAGGTTCGCCAGAAGTAGGATTTGGCTAGGCTCATTTTATGATTATATTCATAAATAAGTATAATAATTTATGAATACAATCATAGATTATTATACAAAGTCAACTCCCAAAAATAAAAAATAGGCTTTTGGAAGAACTTTTCAAGGGAAGTGTATTATGGAAATTAAACCCCAAATTACTATTCATGCAAGCCATCAAATTATCACTTCTCGTTCTTATTCTCATTCAATTGGGCAATGAAAGTGTTGCGCAGTCAGAATCTAATTATGACTATTTTGAGAGAGGCTTTAAAGAAAGCAAAAGAAGAAGTAAGGGCGCTCAGAAAAACGTGAACTATTCATACCTAGACAAAAAATGGTACGAATGGGTAAAAACGGGTGAGCTACCAATTCCGCCTGGTGGAGTTTTTTTGAAGAGGAATACTTTTATTGACCAAAGTGAAATGGCGAATATTCATTGGTTAGAGTTCCTGTTTTATGTTGGGAGAGAAGATTCTTCGCAAGCTCTATTGAACAAAACTTATGTGTATGAACTGGAAGATGAGTTTATTCAAAAAAATGATTCTGTTTATGGAATATTAGAAGTTTGGAAAAACTCCTCTTGGTTTGCAGAAAACTACCCACAATATCCAGGATTTAGATATTACCCTTTGGTTGGAGTGACTTACCAGCAAGCTATAAATTATTGCAAATGGAGAAGTGAAATGGCTTCTGAAAATGTAAATTTGGAATTGAAGTATCTTGGTTTTGATAAGAGAATCTATTTTCATTACAGACTGCCAACCGAAAAAGAGTTTGAACTTGCCGTATCGAAATTTGCAAAAGCTGAACTCCGAAATTTCGATAAGCAGGATTTTCGGAATCTAAAATCAAAGAATTTCAATATTCGGAAAAAAGAGCTTTTTGAATATAAAATCCCATCTGTTGTTTGTGAATACAATTTGCCAAAAACTCACTTTTCTGCTTCAGACAAAATTGAAGGATTTAACTTTTTAGGCTGGACAACTGAAAACGCTAGAGGAAAGGAGGTTTATAATTTACTGGGAAATGTGGCGGAAATGACTGCTGAAATAGGTTTGGCAAAAGGAGGAAGTTGGAAAAATAGCTTTGAGAAATGCAACGCCAACAACGATTTCCAATACGAATGCCCAACAGAATGGCTCGGATTCAGGTGCGTAGCAGATGTCTTTGTCTATCATAAAGACAGCACATTTACGAAACCTCAATTGCCAGAAGCCATCGAAACCTGTAGTTGGGTTTTGGAAAGAGACTCTTTGCAGAAAAATCCATAAGTAGTCAAACAAAGTATAGATGTTTTAGGGCGCATCTCAAAATGTCGCAATAAATTAAAATGCGCTTTTTAAATGAAATAATGGAGCATTATGAATGTCAGATTTCTAATTTTGACGTTCTAGCGTGATTAGAATCGGTGTGCCGACCCAGACTAATTCCTACGGAATACACGGACTTCGCACACGGATTGACACGGAAAACATAAAAAAAATATTTTTTTTCGTATTGAAAATCTAAAGCGGGAACTGCTGGGATATTCTTGTCTGCTGTTGTTGGAAAGCTGAATTAGATATGTCTAAATAAAAGGCTTTAGAGAGAAGCTATTTCTCTTCTATAATTGATTCACTCAACAAATCCAATTTTACAGGTAAAGGTTTGGATTTCAATAAGCTGGCAATTCTTTCAAACTCTTCGACTGTAAAACTTCCACTAATATCACAATTTCCCTCTGTAATTTGTTGTTGAACTACTGGGGTAGAGATAAACTCATCATCAATGAGAATTGCTAATTGATTACCAATGTTATCCTTTGTCATCTCTGACCAGATTTCAATGTCTTTTTCACGAAACTCAAAGTCAATAACTGGAGCGTAAGTATCATAGTAAACATTCGTCTCTGAAACCCCATAAAACATCTGAGCTTCGGAAGCATCCAAAATCATCAAAGAATATTGATTGATAAAGCCATTGGGTTCCTGCCAAATCAATTTTGAGTTTTTAGGAAGTAAATCTAGAATTCCATTTTTTTTCAACTCTTGAATGATTGCAGAAGTATCATTTCCTTGAGTTAAATGGATTCCGAATTTGGAAAACTTCAACATAGGCTTGCTCAAATA
>JBLIFI010000176.1:0-8788 GCA_047633715.1 Flammeovirgaceae bacterium | reverse complement strand
TGGCAAACGTTTTGGGAGGACTCGTGGCATATACCTACCTGACAGACAAACCTAAAGCAAAGGTCAATGGAAACGAAGATGGAATTAAAATTGTACTTATCTAATATGTAACCCATAATTGGGGTTATTAAAGAGGTCAATAATTTTCTTAGAAACTCCGAATTAAGCTGTTGGGCTTCTGTTTATTCAGTATCTCCAAAAGTCTCATTAAATATTGTGTCTATATACTTCAACAATACAGAAGTGGCTGATACTATTAACGAATCAGAAGAAAGCATAAATGATTTGCTCGGAGAAATTGATAAATACACTTACAGAGAATTTTCAGAAAGTATTTATTTCCGTAAATCTATTCGATATTATGATAAGGACAGACTTCATATTATCTATCCAAATGAGAAAAGATTCTGGACTGAAGCCTTGGCTTTGAATGAAGCTGATAAAATCATATCTGAAGTCCTTAATTCAGAAGAATTATGATAGGGAGTTTAGATGAATCAGTAAAAAATGCCTTTTTCGGAGGTTTCGAAGATAATTGCCTCGAAATGGTAATTGAAGGATATTCAGCATTGTGTGGAAATGGATACGATAGAGAGTGGCATGAGACAGATTTTTCTAGCGAATTGGTTAGATTGATGGAGGAACTGCTAATCGCTAATCGCTATAAAATCAGAGTTGGTTCTGAAACACCTATTAATCTTCCAATTAAAAATAAAGGGGACGCCAAAAAACTTCCAAGAATTGATATTAAAATGCTTCGTTGGGTAAATGAAAAAAAAGAGTTTACAATAGAAGCTAAAAACCTTTGTGAAACAAACTGGCACAAAGCAGATATAAAAACAGCAGTAAATGCTAAATCTCTGCAAAAAGAATATGTAAGTGAGGGTATCGAGAGATATGTATCTGAAAAGTATCCATTTGGTTGTATGCTAGGTTATGTTCAGCAGGGCAGTACCCATACTATTATTGATAGAATCAATAAGTTTTGTGATGGTACGATTGTAGGACATATTCAAAGCAAGGAGACGGTCTTCGATTATAAGTATGGCTCTATCGTGAATTTGGTTAAAAGGTATAACAAAACTAAGATTTGAAGAAATTGCTTGTTTTTCGAGTTTTAACAAACTCGAAAAACAAGCAATAAAACTGGTTCAAGCGGGGCTTCCCAAGCGTCCATACTTGAACCTAATAACTTAAACTTCAAAATCATGAATTGCACTCAATACCCAAATTCACGATAGAACCATAAGTATTTCTATTCATCTAGCAATCAAGTCAGAAAAAAGTCAAGAAAGATGAGGCACATCTTTCTTGACTTCACTCAGTAATCTATGAAATCAGCTTATTCTGCTTTCCTGATATAAATATTCCCGTGCATGTTTTTGAACATCATTTCCGCACCGCCACCATTTACATCTCCATAAATCCATTGGTTGATAGAGATTTTCTTGTAGTTGTCTCCCGATTTGTTCACTTTCATTTCCTGATTTCTGACTTTCATGTCAAAATCGCTGTAAATTTCTCCACGGTCAGATTTTATTTTAGCAGTCATTTTCGTGCCTTTCGGAAGTGTAACATCAATTTTCCCGTTGAGTGAACTGAAAGCCATTGGCGTGTCTTTCAGAATCTCTTTGAAGTTGGCAATCACTTTGCCATTTACCGTGTTGGCAAGCACCGAACCCGAAACATCTTTCAGCGTGATGCTTCCGTTTACATTCGAGATTTCCATGCTTCCCGAAATGCCTTCTACATAAATATCGCCACTATTTACAGTTCCTAGCTTCAAGTCAAAGTTTTTGGGAACAAGGATTTCAAAATCCATTCTTTTGCGCCAAGTCTCCGAGTGGATTTCCACTTCATTGTCTTCTTCGGTAATCTCTAACCCGAATGAATTGTTGGGAATTCGCATCATTCCGCCCTTTTCTTTGGTTTTCGAATCTTCCGAATCCTGATAATTAAATGCTTTTACGATTACTTCTTTTCCGTTGTAGGCTTGTACTTTGATAGAACCTTTTACTAAGCCAATTTCCAAAGTTCCTTTTGCGCCAGGTTTGCTCAGCGGAACAGGGATTTCTTTCACAAGTTTTCGTTCGCTTTGGGAAAATCCGGCAAAATAAATAAAGCAAAGTAATATGATGAGTGTATTTTTCATGGTTTCTGTATTTTGGTATTTTTTAATTTGATGTTTGGAGTTATAAATCACGATTTTTTCACATAAACATCTCCATTCAGCGTATTGAATTTGTATTCCACTTCACCGCTTCCCACCTGAACAGCCGTTGCATTTTCTAGCTTGAAAATCATCTTAGAGGATTTAGATTCTGATTTTACTGGTTGGGAATTTGTAATTGGTTTCACCTCAAAATCGGTATAAAACTCACCTTGCATACTTCTGAAAAGCAACTTTGCTGAAAGCGATTTTTTTAAGGTAATGTTGATATCTCCATTGATTGTACTGAAAGAAGAATCCTTATCTGGATTACCCGAAAAGCTTGCAGTAATTTTCCCATTTATTGTTCTGGCATTGGTTCTGGCTTTAGCAATGTTTTCTAAAGTAACCTGTCCGTTTACATTGTTTGCCTCAATGTATTCCGAGTTCATATTGGAAATAACAACATTTCCATCATTGATTGTGCTCACTTCCAAATTCATATTTTTGGGCACTTTCAATACAAAATCGAAGTTGAAACTATATTTTGTATCTCCAACCCAATGCTGTTCTTTATGGAATTTTCCATCTTCAAAACGAGTGGTTCTTGTAGATTGTGGGCTTTTTATGAATATATCAATATACTCTGACTTGGCATTTACCATCAACTCCAACTCAGATTTTCCTTTCTCAAAATCCTCTTTATATTTAGAGTGGATTGTCTTTTTGGCTTCTAAAATAATCTCTGAACCATCATATCCTTCTACTGTAATACTTCCGAAAACATTATCTAAAATCAGTATATTTTGGGTGGAAATGGGAATTGTTTTCTTGATAGTTTCGTCATGTTTATGTTGCCCGAAAACAGCACTTAAACCAATAAAAAACAATACGATAAAATTGATTGACTTTTTCATTCTTCTAAAATTTAATTAGTTATAAAATTAATTTGACACAATTCAAATAGTAAAGTAGCAAGAAAGTAAAATAGCAAGTTTTTGATGCGTGGATTTGGTAATTGGTTGATAGAAATTTGATTGGATGATTTGTTGATGCGGTAATGAAAAACAGATTAGACTTAATAATTAGACTTTATCACGATTGATTTATTATACTCGTTTTCTGACTCGACTCTCCAATCCTATCGGAGAGTCGAGGTACGAATAATTACTGTAGAGCGGGTTTCACTACCCGCTCAATCTGATGGATTTACTAAAACCAATCGTGATAATATCTATTATATAGAAATCATATTCATCTTCTAATTCATTCCAGTTCAGCATAAATTCCGATTCAGACAGTTTTCTTCATCATCAAATCCTCACATCAACAAATCCCCGCATCAATCCTACATCGCTAATCCTGCCTCAGCCTTCTGCTTAATTCCCTCGCCCAGTTCATTATTCTCTACCGCCTTTTTCAAAGCTTGTTTGGAGTTGGAGTCATTGATTTTCAGCATAATATCTACCAAAGTCAATTGTACCAACGGAGATTCTTGTTTGTTGAGCGATTCAATCAATCGTTTTCTCACAGTAGGCAAATGAGTGAAATTCGATAAGGTTTCAGCAGAGACGATTCGTACATTCACGTTCTCATCTTGGTTCAGAGTTTGGAAAAGCATTTCCACCACTTTGTCATCTGTCTCCACAAAATCACTCGCCAAACTGACTGCCTGAATTCGTTTGGAAGCTGAATTCTGCCCAATCATAGACATGAACATGGTTTTCTGCATCGTTTGCATTTCACTTGCCATTTTCTCCACCTTCTCCATCGACTGATTTCCTCTGATTTGGTAACCCAACCAAACTCCCACAATCAATAAAGCAAATCCGTAAGCCAATCTCCCGAACCAAACACTCTGTTGTAATTCATCAACTAACTGGTTGATTTTCGAGAAAAATGAGTTTTGTTTCTTCGCTTCCACTTGTTTCCATTCTGCCAAGTTTGCATAAAACTGTGGACGCAAATTCTCCGAATGGGTTGGAGTTTTCATCTCCAAAAGCTGGTTGGAAGTGGCTCCAAATTCCTGCAAACTTTCCCAACTTAGCTTGTTGTTTTCAAGATGCTTTTCTAACCTTATTTTGTCTGGCTTGGAGAGAGTTCCATCCAAATAATCTATAATGAGTTCCTCTATCTGTTTCATAGTTTCTAGTCTTTAGTAGTAAGTCCAAAGTCGTAAGTCTTTTCCGTGTTATTCCGTGCTTTTCCGTGTGTGCGAAGCACCAGTGTTCCAATCCCTTTTTACTGCGGAATTTGCTTAAAGACTGCTTTCAAATCTTGCATGGCGCGATAAACTTTCACTTTCACGTTTCCAACCGAGCAATCTAGTATTTCGGCAATCTGCTCATATTTCATTTGTTGGAGTTTACTCATTACCAAGATTTCACGCTTGCTTTCCGAGAGTTGAGTTAAGGCAAATCGAAGCATTTTCTGTTCTTCATTCTCCTCTAAATCAGTCTGCGCAGTTGAATGAGTCGTCAACTGATTTTCCCACTCTCCAAAATCCTGTTGTCTTGTTTCTCGCTTATTTTTCTTCAACCAGTCGGCAAATAAGTTTCTGGCAATGTGGAACATCCACGAAGTGAATTTTCCTTCTCCACGGAAGTTCTTGCGGTATTTCATGATTTTGTAGAATACCGTTTGCACCAAATCCTCGCTTTCTGTTTGGTCATGAGTGAGGTTGAAGAAAAATCCAAACAACATTTTATGATGCCGTTCAAAAAGTAAACCCATCTTGTCGAGGTCGCCCTGCTTGACTTGGTTCATGAGATGTATGTCAGTAAGTTGTTCCAAAGTTTTAGATTTAGGTAAACCTATTTTTTTTAAGCGTTGATCTGATGGATTTCTAACAATCTACCAATTTCTTAATTAGATAAGTTTATGTCTTATTTGGGCAGGGAAACAGGGCGAGTTGAGAAAGGTTACAGAAGCTGAGGATTTTATTTTTAATTATTTTGAAACGACTATAAATACCACTAATCTAGGCTTACTTCAATTTCTCGTAGAAATTTAATTTATTTGCAGAACTTAAGAATATACTTGAATTACTTTTTTGAGTTTTTTTCGGGAGTTTCAAAAAAAGTCTTGCGAGGCATTTTTGAGGCGCATAGCAATAGCTACGCAACGAAAAAATAACGAAGCAAGGCTTTTGAAAAATCGAAAAAAGCCAAAATAAGCTAATTCTAGGATGTTCTATAATGAAAAACGAATGAGTTTGTCAAAACCTTGGGCAAACAATCACCAACCAATAAACAAAATGAAAAACACTAAAATAGCAGGATTAGGTACTTACGTACCACCAAACGTAGTTACCAACGATGATTTATCGAAACTGATGACTACGAATGATGAGTGGATTCAGGAGAGAACGGGAATTAAAGAGCGTAGATATGCTGATGTAGATGAAGACAAAAACTACATTATGGCGGCAAAAGCTTCCCGAATTGCCATGGAAAAAGCAGGAATTACCGCAAAAGATATTGACTTTATCATTTTTGCTACACTTTCTCCAGATTACTACTTCCCAGGTTCTGGGGTTTTGTTGCAAAGAGAGTTGGGTTGCGAAACGGTTGGAGCTTTGGATATTAGAAATCAATGTTCTGGCTTTATTTACGGGCTTTCCGTTGCCGACCAATTCATTAAGACGGGAATGTATAAAAACATCCTAATGGTTGGTTCTGAGGTTCACTCCACAGGTTTGGAGTTCAATGATGCGGGCAGACACGTTTCTGTAATTTTTGGCGATGGAGCTGGCGCAGTAATTCTCCAACCAACGGAAGAAGAAGGAAAAGGAATACTTTCTACACACTTACATAGTGAAGGGAAATTTGCAGAAGTATTGGCAGTTCCAGATCCAGGTTCAGGGAAGAAAAAACGTTTTGAGCCAGCCATGATTGAACCAGGTGGTGGTTTCTGGCCTCAAATGGATGGGCAATTTGTATTCAAAAATGCCGTAACTCGCTTCCCAGAAGTGATTAACGAAGCTTTAGAAGAAAACAACCTCACTTCGCAAGACATTGATATGTTGATTCCACACCAAGCCAACTTGAGAATCTCTCAATTTGTGCAGAAGCGAATGGGTTTATCAGATGATAAAGTTCATAATAATATTCAGAAATACGGAAACACCACAGCCGCTTCCATTCCCCTAGCTTTAGGCGAGGCTTTAGAAGAAGGCAAAATCAAAGAAGGCGATTTAGTTTGCCTAGCAGCTTTCGGAAGTGGTTTCACTTGGGCAAGTGCGCTGATTCGTTGGTAGTTCAACTAGTAAATTGAAACATACAAGCTGGCAGAGTCGATAGGCCTGCCAGACTTGGATGTGGCAATGAGTTAAATGTGTGTAATCATTTTGCTGATGATAAATAGATACTTTACAGCTTGGTTATTCTTTCTTATGCTAATTTCTTCTTGCGAGCCAAAAGTATTTGAAGCGGAACAAATTATTTTAAAAGAAATCGAGAACAAAGAATTTGATTTTTCCGAATCAAACTTCACAGAACAATCAAGTATTGATATTGAAAGTGGAATACAGTACGGGAAAATAGATGTGAAAGATGGTAGCCAAATCAAATTTTGGTTTCTATCTCATCATCGGACTTCTTTAGGAGATATAGGCGGGACGCTATATGAGTATCCAAGTGGTGAAAGAATATTTTGCAGTGGTTATCACTGTTGCGAAGTTTTTTTGCCTAAAATGGTTGAAAGCATAGCCGATTTTAAATCCTTTGCCGAACAAACTGATGGAATTTATCCTTGATGAAAATCGTAGGCTTTAAAACTCCAAAACCAAATCTGCCAAACCTGTCATCCAGAAATATGCTGGAAAAAAATGGCTCGAGAATGGGTCTATATTTTAACCATACCCTGAGCTACTATTTTATCTCTAAAACTTCAATTTACCTTCTAATTCCTCTTCAAAAGCAGTATTGAAATTCTCCTGCATAGTTTTCGAGTAGGTTTCTCCACTTACCAACTCCAACTTCTTATTTCTGATAAGATGGAAACTATCGCAAATTCCTACCAAAGTTTCGGGAATGTGGGAAGTGATGAAAACGGTTTTGCCTGATGCCTTCAAACTCTCCGCTATTTTCTTCACCAGAAAAACCGATTCAATATCCAAACCATTGAAAGGTTCATCTAGTAAATAGACTTCCCTGTTAAGTTTCAGGATTCCCAAAAGTGCCAACTTCTTTTTCATTCCCGAAGAATAACCTTCCACCAATTCATTTAGAGGTAAACCAACTGCTTTCTCCAAAGCAGAATAGGTTTCTTCGGGAAGGTTGTGAGGGAAAATGTCCAAATACTCTTTTCCTTTCAAGTAGGAATAGAAGAAATTTTGTGTGGGTAGAAATCCAATTGTGCCTTTTTCTAGCTTTTCGCCTCGAAAGGAAACTGTCCCTTCATTCGGAGTCAAATAACCCAAAAGTGTATTGAATAAAGTCGATTTCCCCGAGCCATTAAAACCCACAATTCCATGAATTTCGCTTTCAGGGAATTCAGCTTCCACATTATCCAACACTAAATTTTCTCCGAATTGTACTGTAAGGCTTTGAATTTTGAACATAGGAAGCTTTTGGTTCTGTTGTATCCAACCATTTGAAACTCTAGAAAAAAGGTATTTCATGCCTGCCAGAATGAAGGTTCTGAAAAGACCTTTTTGATATGGCGATGTTTCAAAATCTAATTGATATTACTATTTTGCCTACATCAAACTCATAATTGCTAAATTGAATCAGAATGTCCAATAATACTATCAAAAAGCTCACAATTCTCAATTTTGTGATTGGTGTGGTTCTGCGTGTGGCAATTATTGGCTGGATGCTTATTGTGCTTGGAGTTATTGAAATTGTCATACGTGGGTTATTTCTACTTGCCAATCTGCTTTTTGTTCGAAATGCAGATTTAAGTAACAACTCCCACCGAAATTTACTATTTGCCTCTCAGCTTACTTACTTGTTAGGTTCTGTTTTAGCTATTGACTTTGGAGAATTGGGCAATAGTTACGGCTTTCTTCATTTATGGCAAAACCCTCCCGAAGAAATCGTTTATGTTTTTGTAGGGCTGTTTTTAGTGAATTTTGTCATATCTGTTGTTATGATTGTGAAAAATACAAAGCTCAATCGGAAAAAGAGGTTGGAGAAAATGGAATCAAGAGGTTAAATATTTTGCTTATTTACTGAAGTTACGAAAGCTGTACTTTTTGTTGGATTTCATAGATTGCTTATTGATGAGAGGAAATCAGTCTTTTTGAAACTCGTCAACAAATCCTGAGAGTTAAGACAGCCAGTAGCATGCCGCCAATTTTGGGGAATTGTTTAGTAATTGAAAGCTTGTTTACACTAAATCCAAGCATATTAAATTTCAGGCTCATATCAGTTTGGTTTCCCCAAAATTGAATGCGGGCGACTAGTTATGGTCTTAACTACAAGCATATAAACAAATAGGTATAGGGTGTACGTCTAAATGCAGATTTGCTTTATTAAGCGGCATTTTTTCTGATGATATCTTCGACCTTTCCCCATTGATTAGCTAGCCATGCAGTTCTTAAATTTAATATTTGCTGCGCACCTGCATGTGTCCAACGTTGTCCCGATCTCTTGAGTCTGTGTTGAACTACGGTTCTCTGTGCTGATTCAATTG
>JBLIFI010000175.1:0-8837 GCA_047633715.1 Flammeovirgaceae bacterium | reverse complement strand
CTTACAATGTTCAGTTGCAACAAGCTCCAAACATATTGAAAGCAATTACCGAATTGAAGAAGGAAGATTCCAGCTTCGAAATGTATGTAATGCTTGGCGCATGGATTGACTGCAAAAATGCTTGGACAGACCAAACTCCCGACCACAACATAGAAAGCGAGCAGAACGAAGGGGAAATCGGAAGAGCCGTGGCATTGGCAAATCAGTATCCAGACATTGTGAAAATAGTTGCTGTTGGAAACGAGGCAATGGTAAAATGGGCAGCAAGCTATTATGTACAACCTTCTGTGATTTTGAAATGGGTCAATCATTTGCAAAATCTCAAAAAGGAAAACAAACTCCCAACAGATTTATGGATTACCAGTTCCGATGATTTCGCTTCTTGGGGCGGAGCAGATGACAGCTACCACACCGAAGATTTGACGAAATTAGTAAAAGCGGTGGATTACGTTTCCATGCACACCTATGCTTACCATAATTCGCATTACAATCCAGGTTTTTGGAGAGTTCCACAAGAAGAAGCTGGGCTTTCGGAAGTAGAAAAAGCAGATAAGGCAATGTTGAGAGCCAAAGAGTTTGCTATGAATCAATACAAAGAAGTTTCTGAGTATATCAAAAGTTTAGGAGCGGACAAGCCAATTCATATCGGAGAAACAGGTTGGGCTTCCGTTTCTGATGGGTTTTATGGGCCGGAAGGTTCTAGAGCAACAGATGAATATAAGCAATCGCTTTATCACAAACATTTAAGAGACTGGACAAACAGCGAAGGAATCTCCTGTTTCTATTTCGAGGCATTCGATGAGCAATGGAAAGATGCGGGAAACCCAGTTGGCTCAGAAAATCATTTCGGACTTTTTACACTCAAAGGAGAAGCTAAATATCCATTATGGGATTTGGTGGATAAAGGTATTTTTGAAGGATTAACCAGAGATGGAAATCCAATTACAAAAACGTATGGTGGAGACAAAGATAAACTGATGAGTGAAGTGAAAGCTCCACCAGCGCATTAAATAGTCTTTAGTCCAAAGTAGAAGAAAGAGGAAAGAACAAGGAGGAAAGAAGAAAGAGAGATTTCAAAAGTGAAACCCTCGGAGTAGTCATTAGACTCTCCGAGTGGTTGAACGGAATTAGAGTATTAGCTTTTTCCTTTTTCCGTATCACAACTCTTCTGATGGAGATTGCCCGCAAGTCATTCTTTAATTTGAATTGATAAAAAAATATGAAAAAATCTAACTACCCAAAATCATTTTCCCATATCGGAATTACTGTTCCTGACATCAAAAAGGCTGTTGCATTTTATGAAGAAGTAATGGGATGGTATGTTATCATGGCTCCATCAAAAGTAAAAAAAGAGAGAGATACGGCTATCGGGCAAATGTGCATAGATGTATTTGGGGAAGATTGGGATGAATTCGAAATTGCTCATATGTCCACCTCCGATGGAATAGGCATCGAACTGTTTTCATTTTCTCACGGAGTGAAAGAAGCTCCAGAATTTAATCCTTTCAATACAGGGCTTTTTCATTTTTGCGTTCAAGACCCAAACATTGAAGAATTGACAAACAAGATTGTTGAATACGGAGGAAAGCAACGCATGCCAATTCGTGAATATTATCCAAATGAAAAGCCCTTTAAAATGGTTTATGTTGAAGACCCGTTTGGAATCGTATTCGAGATTTATACTCACAGTTACGAGCTGACCTATTCTTCTGGAGCTTATCAGGACTGAAAGTTGCGCACGGCAAATTAAAACGTTTGATAGTTCAAGAAAATTGAAGCAAGGAAGCCAATTTTGTTTTTATGAAAAGTTGAATATAAAATGAAAAACTATCTCTACATAACTTTACTATTTATGGCACTATCAGCCTGCCAAACCGAAGTGAAAAAACTCGAAGTAGAAGTTTACGAAACGAGTGCAAAAGGAAATAAACTCACGAAATTGACAGAGTTTGAGCCATCTGCGGATGCGCTATCCATGAGGATTCTTCCAGAGCAAAAATTTCAAACTATTACGGGTTTTGGAGGCTCATTTACCGAGTCATCTGCTTATTTGTTGAATAAATTAGGGGCTGAAAATAGAGACAAGATTTTGGAAGCTTATTTCGGGGAAAGCGGAGCGAAGTATTCCCTTACCAGAACACACATGAATTCATGTGATTTCTCGCTAAGCCAATATTCCTATGCATCGGTAGAGGGAGACAAAAATCTCGAACATTTTTCGATTGCACACGATACGGCCGACATTATTCCCATGATTAAAGGGGCAATGGCAAAATCCAAAGATGGTTTTAAAATCCTCAGTTCTCCTTGGACTGCGCCACCTTGGATGAAGGATAACAAGAAATGGGTAGGAGGGAAGCTCCTCCCAGAATACTATGAAACTTGGGCGTTGTTTTTCTCCAAATATGTAGATGCTTACAAAGCAGAAGGAATTGATATTTGGGGTTTCACAATAGAAAATGAGCCACTCGGAAACGGAAATAACTGGGAGAGCATGCATTACACTCCCGATGAAATGACTGATTTTGTACAAAACTACCTTGGTCCAAAATTAGAAGCAGATGGGAAAAGTGATGTAAAGATTTTAGGTTATGACCAAAACAGAGAAGTTCTCAAGCCTTGGGTAGATTCTATGTTCAAGAATGACAGTACTGCTAAATATTTTGATGGAACGGCAATTCATTGGTATGCCAGCACCTACGAAGTTTTTCCTGAGGACTTGAAATATGCACACCAAAAAGCGCCCAATAAACACCTCATCCAATCAGAAGCCTGTGTCGATTCGGAAGTTCCTAAATGGCAAAATGACGAATGGTATTGGCAGAAAGAAGCCACCGATTGGGGCTGGGATTGGGCACCTCAAGAAGAAAAGAAATTCCACCCGAAATATGTGCCAGTTTACAGATATGCCAGAGATATTATCGGTTGCCTAAATAATTATGTAGATGGTTGGATTGATTGGAATATGGTGCTGAACAAACAAGGCGGGCCAAACTGGTTCAAAAACTGGTGCGTAGCTCCCGTAATTGTAGATGAAAATGCAGATGAAGTGTATTTCACTCCACTTTATTACACATTGAGCCATTTCAGTAAATATATCCGCCCAGATTCAAAAAGAATTGGGTTGGAGTTTTCCGATGATTCAATTTTGGCAACTGCCGCTCAGAATCCAGACGGTTCAATCATAGTCGTATTGCTTAATCAAACCGAATCATCTAAACAAATTACCCTAAATTTAGGCGATAAAACAACAGACATAATGATTGATGGACAAGCTATTCAGACGGTGCTTATAAAGAAATAAGAGGTTAGATTTTAGTGATAATGGATGAGGAGACCTGCCAAGTTTTATTTAGTTATACTCTGAATAGTTTGGAAATCCTATCAAGCCAAGTAAGTAGAAACTTGGCAGGTCTTTGCGAATGAATCTCACATCTAATATCTTCTGTCTAAAAAAATATGAAACCAACTCAAATATATGAAAATGACTACTCACAAAACTAATACCCAACAAGTGCCTTTTGGGCAAAAGGTTGCTTTTGGAATCGGTATGCTTGCCAATCAGATGTTTCCTGCCTCGCTCGGAATATTCATGGTGGTATTGGTTCAGAACTTAGGATTCCCTGGATGGATGTATGGGGCAGTTTATTTTCTTCCTCGTGTATTAGATGCCTTTACAGACCCAATAATGGGGTTTATCTCCGATAATACAAAATCCAAATGGGGAAGGCGTAGGCAATATGTGTTGATTGGTGCTATTGTCATGGGTGTTACATTCTCTATTATGTGGCAATTATATAGCGAAAATACGGTGGAGTATAATTTTATTTACTTCCTTCTTTGGTCTGTTGCATTCTATATAGGAATTACCATTTTTAGCGTTCCTTACGTGGCAATGGGCTATGAAATGACCACCGACTTTCATGAGCGTACTCAAATTATGGCTATTGCTCAATGGATAGGGCAATGGGCATGGGTCATTGCTCCTTGGTTTTGGGTAATTATGTACGACCCCGAATGGTTTGCAACTCCTGAAGAAGCCACTCGAGAATTGGCAATATGGGTAGCTGTTATCTTTTCCATTTGCGCTATGATTCCAGCACTCTTTATTCCTAGTAAATCTACTGTGGACGAAGATTACTCACCACTTACTTTAGGTGCGATTGGTAGTAGTTTCGCTGAAATATGGAAAGGATTTAAGGAGGCTTTCGCATCTAAACCTTTTAGAAAACTATGTTTTTCTACGTTTTTTATCTATAATTCTTTCATGACCATCGCTGGTTTTACCTTTTTTATAGTTGTTTGGCATCTATTCAAAGGCGATGCTGGAGCTGCCGGTTATTGGACTCCTTTATTTGGTAGTGCAGGAGCAGTTGTAACTACATTCTTAGTGATTCCCATTGTGGCAAGAATGTCCAAAAAATTGGGTAAGAAAAATGCCTTCATGATATCGCAAGGTATTTCACTCGTTGGCTATGCTTCTCTGTGGTTTCTATTTGTGCCAGGTAAACCTTGGATGTTTCTTTTTGCCTTACCTTTCCATTCTTTCGGTATCGGTAGTTTATTCGTGATTATGATGTCAATGACGGCAGATGTAATTGATTTGGATGAGTTGAATTATGGTGTGCGTAGAGAAGGTGTTTTTGGAGCCATTTATTGGTACATGGTAAAGTTCGGTTTTGCCATAGCAGGTGGTTTGAGTGGAGTGATATTGAGTGTGGTAGGTTTCGATGGAGATTTGGCAGTACAGCCAGAAGGTGCAATTGAGGGTTTGAGAATGTTTTTCTCTGGGCTTCCAATAGCAGGAACACTCATCGCCATGTATATTATGCACGATTATAGTGTAGATGAAGAACGTGCAGGAGAAATTCGTGCAGCACTTGATGAACGAAAGTCAGAAGAGCCAAAGTCTTCTTCTTCTTACCAAACAGATAAACTATTATCTTTGGTAGGTTCAGATTTTGCTACGGAAGTAGAAACAGATATTGATTTCAGTACCAAATCCGAATCGGAAATTAAGGCCTTGTTTTCAGAGTCTTTGAAAAATGGTATGCACGGATTATGTTTTAGTCCTTACTCAGAAGGGCAGAATATTGGCGATGTATTGTCTGAATCTCAAATTCGCCAGAGAATGGAAATTATTGCTCCACATACAAAATGGGTTCGCTCGTTTTCCTGTACAGATGGCAATGAGCTGATTCCACAAATAGCTAAAGAAAAAGGCTTAAAAACATTGGTTGGAGCTTGGATTGGGAAAAACCTAGAGAAAAATGAACAAGAAATTGGCAAATTGATTGAGTTGGGTAAATCTGGCGGTGTGGATATGGTAGCGGTTGGAAATGAGGTGCTTCTCAGAAATGACTTACCAAAAGAACAACTACTTGAGTACATTAAAAGAGTGAAAACAGCACTCCCAAATATTCCCGTAGGCTGTGTAGATACCTACTTTCAGTTTTATGAAAACCCTGACTTAGCAGCAATTTGCGATGTGATACTAGCAAACTGCTACCCATTTTGGGAAGGAAGCAATATCCAAACAGCTACTGTCTATTTGAACAGAATGGAAGCGGTTGCTCAAAAGGTAGCCAACGGAAAACCTGTAATCATTACCGAAACAGGTTGGCCAAATCAAGGAAATGCAGTCAATAATGCAATTCCTTCCAATGAAAATGCCATGAAATATTTTATCAATGTCGATAATTGGAGAAAGAAAAATGAGGTTGGAGTGTTTTATTTCTCTTCTTTTGATGAGCCTTGGAAAGTGCATCACGAAGGGAATGTAGGACAGAGTTGGGGAATTTGGAACAAAAATGAAAACCTAAAACATAGCTAGAAATGTCATACAGAGAAGAAAAAAAATTGTCCCTCTTAGGCGGGACTAACAAAAGGTCGCATGCAGAAGACATTACGGTTCTTCAGAGCAACAATCTAAATGAGAAAGATTTAAAAACTCTTCACAATGAGTATTTGAAATCTGGCATGCACGGTTTGTGCATTAGTCCGTATGAAGAAGGACAAGAGCCTGGAGACCAACTCTCGGAAGCACAAATTCGGAGGAGGCTGGAAATCATCAAGCCTCACACAAAATGGATTCGTTCGTTTTCTTGTACAGAAGGCAATGAAATGATTCCCAAAATTGCCAAGGAACTTGGTTTTAAAGTGATGGCTGGAGCTTGGTTGGGCGATGATGCTGAAATCAATAAGAAGGAAATTGCAGGCTTAATCCAAATTGCCAAAGCAGGTTATGTAGATATTGCCGCAGTAGGAAACGAGGTTATGTATCGTAAAGATTTGACTGAGGATGAACTCCTTGTGTTTATCCACCGTGTCAAAGAAGCAATTCCAGATGTGCCTGTTGGTTATGTAGATGCTTACTATGAGTTTGAGCACCGACCAAAAATTACAGAAGCTTGCGATGTGATTTTGGCGAATTGCTATCCTTACTGGGAAGGTTGCCATATAGACCAATCATTGGTTTATATGAAAGATATGTACTACAAAGCGTTGAATGCAGGTAATGGCAAAAAGGTAATTATCACAGAAACAGGTTGGCCAAGTCAAGGGACTAGCCTTCATGGCGCAGAGCCTTCCGATGTCAACTTTATGAAATACTTCATCAACGCCCAGCAATGGTCTAAAGAAGAAGACATTGAAATGTTCTACTTCTCTTCATTCGATGAATCATGGAAAGTAGGCGCAGAAGGAGATGTGGGAGCTTATTGGGGCTTGTGGAATAAGGATGAAGGGTTGAAGTATTGATTGAGATTAGAGATAAAAAAGAATCCCTCAAAGTAATTTACTTTGAGGGATTCTTTTTGTGGAAGTATCCTTTTTCGTGAGACACGCAAAAAAGAGATGTTCGTATAATTATAAAATAGTTCGAGCGTCCGCTCGGACTTGCCTATTTAAGGAAGCATAGGCTTCCGAAATGTTTGCTCTTGCGAAATACCTATTCTGTTTTTTTAATTGTTTATCAAGAGTCAGCCTTTTCTCCATAAACGCCATCTCGTTCCGTATCAACTGCTCCACCCTCGTAAGCACAAACACCCATTCGTGGGGAATTGACAACTTCTAGGCGAGCATAATCTGCAAAATCCTCACATTTCTTTCCATGTTTCTTGGCGCATTTTTCACAGAAAAAATACCCCTTTCCTTCTGGCAAATGAATATGAGTAGCGCAAATTGCTGTGGCAGGACTTGTACCACAATCACAACACATTATTTTGAGTGGTTCATTTCTGGAAAGTAATACAATTGAGTTTTGTGCAGGCATGGCAAACTCTTCCTTTACTTCAATAGCTAAGTAAGTAGTGCTTCCGAAGTCATATTGGTAATCTAGCTTTTTTCCTTTCTCAAATACCTTACTTACTTTGAACGCGATAGGCACTTCATTATCAGGTTTTTCATATCCAAAATCTTCATCCTCTTCATCTCTTGGGTGGAGATAATGACCTTTTTTATCTGTGAAGCTACTCATGTGTCCGCAACACTCTAGCCAGATAGCTCGGAGGAAATCGTCTAATTCCACAAAATCAGTTTTTCCATCTACCCAAAGGCTTAGGAACATAATATCTGCTTTCACATTTACTAAGTAGGAACTACCCTTTTTGGAGTTTTCTTTCTCCATTGCCTTCAGGTGCGTACCCAAATGACGATTCATACCCGATTGCTTAAAAGTTTTCTCGCAAAAAGCGCATATTCCTTCGGAAGTGAGTTTTTCTGACATAGTTTATAGTTAGAGTAGAAATTTGGTCGGTAATATGAAATAAGGCTAGAGTAATAATAAATCATAGCGCAAGCGTCCGCTGGGCGGCACTCCGCTTGTGTCTTGATTGAAAATGAACAAGTAAGCTAAAATAAGCTGTTTTCCTTCATTTCCAAATCTACAAATCCCTTCATTCTCAAATTTCTTCCTCCTCCTCAGCAAAATCTTTTGGAGTAGGCAATTCGTTAATGTGGTTGATTCCGAAATATTCCAAAAACTGTAGAGCTGTTCCATAAAGCATTGGTCTGCCTACGCCATCCGACTTTCCACGAATTTCTACCAATTCTTTATCTAGTAGTTTCCGAATAGCATAATCGCAATTCACACCACGAATCTGCTCTAATTCTGGTTTGGTAATTGGTTGCCGATAAGCAATGATTGAAAGTGTCTCCAAAGCAGACCTTGAAAGTCGCTTTTTGGAAGTTTGTTTCAAAAATACTCCAATACTTTCCTGATAGGCGGGTTTGGTCATAAATTGGAAACCGCCACCTGCTTCTATAATCTCAAAAGAGAATTCATCTGATTGGTATTTCTTAGTCAGTTGCTCAATTCTATCCAAAATATCTTGTTCGGGGACTTCTGCCTCAAACATTTCGGAAAGGCAATTCTGCAAGGTCTCCAAATTGATGGGTTTCGGAGCGCAAAAGATAAGAGCTTCTATGTGTTTTTGTAGGAAATCCACTATTTAACAAAGTTGCTATTTAGTATTCAAAAGAAACCAAAAATTACAAATATACATCAACTGGGAGTTGTATATTGAGTTTGACTTGAACTCAACAAAGTTGCTTAGGACATGATACAAAATAACATGTACAATTCAGATTTAATTATGTAGTTTAATTGTCTATAAAACTGATTTCTACTAATACTCTTTGGCAACTTATGAATACATTTCCATTTGTGATTATTTTCAAAAATGTACAAATTATTTTGTATCGAACCCTTAGGAACGGAAATTAAATAAATGCGCTTTTTCTCTTGTTTCTTTTTGGTCTATTCTTCGTTAAAAATCTCGCCATAGCGATGCTATGACTGCAATTTTTGCCTAGACTAGCCTCAAAAATAAACTTCG
>JBLIFI010000174.1:0-8839 GCA_047633715.1 Flammeovirgaceae bacterium | reverse complement strand
CATAGTGAGTTCCATCTTCCTTTATGACATCTTTTTGAATCAGAGAATCACAATTTGTCGCTTCAATTCTATATTCATCAAAAGAAACATCAGGTAATCCTGAAAAAGCAATCTCGTTCACACATTTTTCATACAAAAAATATTCTTCTTCAGAATTCCGAATAACAGAGAGTTCCCCATCTGTTCCTCTCGAAAAAGCAGTAAAATTGAATGTAAAAATGGCAGTAATAGAAAACAGGATAGTACATATTCCTTTCATAAGTAATTACTTTGTTTGGAAAATGATGTCATTTCAGGCTTATTCCATAGAACGTCTTCAAGTTTTCTGATTCTGAATTACCACATTTGTTGATTGTGTTCTCAACCTCCAAACTGGCTCAAATGATGGTCTAAACTCTTGGGAAACTTCAAGGTCATTGTTGAGTTTGGAAACTCAACAATGACCTTGAAAATAACTATCACAACATTATTTCTTCTTATTCTTCTTTGTCGTGTTCAAAATTTTATCGCCACGTCTGAGAGGTTTTTTGTATCGTTCTTTTAGTATAGTTTGGTAACTTTTTCTTTCCACTTTTTCTCTATTGTTCTTGGCTAATTTCTCGTGAAAAGAAGCACCACCTTCACTTGTTGACTTTCTATCATAATCTGCATCAGGGTCTTTAGGTTTGTCCCTTTCTTCTGGAGTGAGTTGGGTAGATTTTTCCACTTCTTCGGGGAATTCTTGGAAGGGGATTTCGTAGTTCATCAAATTCTCAATAGCCATTTTCAATTCTTCTTCTTTCTCATTATGCAAGAGAATTGACCTTCCTTGCTCTCCAGCTCTGCCCGTTCGCCCAATTCTGTGAATGTAGTTTTCAGCGTAAAAAGGTGTGTCGAAACTGATTACTGTACTGATTTTTTCTATATCAATACCACGAGCAATTACATCGGTGGCAATCAAAATTCTGCTTGTGCCGTCCTCAAATTTCTCTATAGATTTTGAACGCTGGTTTTGCTCTTTGCTAGAGTGAATTACGGAGATTTCAAACTCAAAATCTAATGTTTCAGCCAGCCTATCTGCACTTACTTTTGTACCCGCAAAAATCAACACTTTGCTATATTCTTCCTTATCTTTTAATAAGTGATTTAGTAAATTGACCTTGCTATAAAAATTGGGAACAGCATAAGATTCCTGACTAATCGTCTCCAAAGGCGTACCGCTAATGGAAATCGTTTTCTTTACAGGATTAACCAAAAACGTATCAATCAATTCATCTACGTAATTGGTCATGGTGGCTGAAAACAGAATATTTTGTCGTTTGTCCGATAAATAATCGAATATGTTTTTCAACTGTGTTTTATAGCCAAAATCGAGCATAATATCGACCTCATCAATTACCAATTTCTTGATTGAGTTCAAGCGCAATACTCTGCTCAACGCCAAGTCATATAATCTCCTCGGAGTGCCCACAATAATATCCAACCCTTCGCCAATGGCTTTTTTCTGTGTATTGATGTTTGTGCCACCATAAACTCCCAGAGTTCTTACGCTGATGTAAGTGGTTAATTTCTCAATTTCCTCTACAATTTGAATCACCAACTCTCTGGTAGGAACGAGAATCAACACTTTAGGATTTGGCTCTTTGGAAAACTTCAAATCCTGCAAAATAGGAAGTAGATAAGCCATCGTTTTTCCCGTTCCTGTTTGGGCAATTCCCACAAAATCGGAACCCGCCAAAATGGTAGAATACGATTCCTCCTGAATGGGAGTTGGCTTCTCAAACCCCAATTCGGAAACGGTATTCAACAACTGTTTTTTAATCTTAAAATCTTCGAAAGTATTCATGTTGCAAAGTAATCGAGAAAAAGCTTCTAATGAGAATTTCTTGTGCGGAAAGTTTAGGATTTATCCTAGATGAGTAGGGACGTGCTACGTCCTTACACGCAACGTCCCTACCAGTTTATCAAACTACTCCACTCTTCTGCATCTGCGAAATCATATCCTCAACTGTTTTTTCTAACGGAGTATATTTCAAACCCAATTCCTTTCTACTTTTTGTGGCATTCAGTTTAATGTCGTAACCAACATTTTTATTGATGAACTTGCTCTTCAAACCAAACATCCAACCTGTCAGCTGAATCATGAGTTTTGGCGATTGCATCAAGGGCAATTTGTATTTATTGCCATAAATAGCTTTTATAACTCGAGAGAAAGCAAAGATATTTATTGTTCTTTCCACCAAAAGATGCCGTCCTTCCGCATTTTCGTTTTCCAATGCCAATAAGTGTGCTGTGGCAACATCTCTCACATCTACATAACCCAGCATCACATCGGGCACTCCCACATAGTATTTCCCCGATAGCATATCCTTCATAATAGCCAAGCTTTCAGAATTGGAAGTTTGAGTCAAAGAAGGCCCCATTACCAAAGAAGGATTGATAACCACCAACTTCCATTTATCTTGACCTTCGTGAATTTTCCAAGCCTCTTTCTCTGCCAATACTTTAGAATAAGAATAAGGCTGATGAGAAACCGAACTTGAATAATTATAATGCTCTTCCGTAAACTCAGACAAACCCGATTCCTGCATGTCAATATTGTCTCCGTGAATAGCCGCCACACTCGAAGTCAAAACCACCTTTTTCACAGTCGATGACTTTGTGGCTGCATTTAACACATTCTGTGTTCCTTTCAAAGCAGGGTCAATCAATTCTGTTTGTGCATCTTTAAAACTCAATGTAAATGGAGAAGCCAAGTGCATAATTGCCGAGCAACCCTCAGCAGGTTCATCAAATACCCCTTCTGTCAATAAATTTGCCTCCCAAAACTCTAGTGTTCCTTCCGTTTTATTCGCAATGTTAATTAGGTGCTGATACTTTGCCTCCTTGCTTTTGTCTCTCACCGTCAACCTGACCGTATATCCTTTTTCCAATAGCATTTTGGTTACCCAAGAGCCAATATATCCCGTTCCGCCAGTTACTAATATTGTCTTATTCATAATTCTATTTATCGTTATTGAAATTGCAGTTAACAACTTCGCTCATTTTTCATTTCTTTCTGGCAAGATAGTAGAGTTTATGAAAAAAAATGCCCGATGTACCCGCCAGTTTTCCTGAAACCTTCCAGTCGATTTCATATACACAATGCTTTTTCATAAAACTATTTTGGTTGGATTGTTCTACTTGCTAAAGCCAACAATAGGGAGAGACTGATTTCAGTAAAGCCAGTTGATGAGGCTTAGTCATTCCGCTGAAATTTTGGAAAAGCTTTTTGGTGGTTAAGAAGCATTTTTAGACCTGCCAAGTCTCCCAGACTTGGCAGGTCTTTTTCGTGAAGGTTTTCCAAAATTAAGGCGGTCGTATATGTAGGGACGTTGCGCGCAACGTCCTTACCACAAAGTCCCTACGATTAGGTGTTACACATAACACCTTCTCCCCACTAATAAAACCTATCCTCTTTCCAATTCTTAGGATTGTTGATGATGTACTCCGAAATTATATTGAATGCCTTCTCATTTCTGATAATATGGTCATGAAAACGAACATGCCAACCCGAATCTAAATCCAACCGATTGCAATGTTTGGTAACCGCAGATTTATAGGAACGAATAATTGTGGAGATTGAGCCAGATTTTGGGGAAATGGCTGACATCTGCTGATTTTTGAAAAGGTTTTCTACATCAGCGTTTGTTGTGAGGATGATATTGGCGTTATCTTTCGTAGGGACGTTGCCGTCCACATCATCTATCTGAATAATCCCATGAATATGGTTAGGCATAACCACAAACTCGCCTAACGAAATATGCTTATGCCGATGCGCCAACTCTGCCCACAAAACATTAGCAATTGCCCCACAAGCAGAATAAATCAGCTTCTCATTTTCAATCTCCCCAAAATAATGAGCTCGATTTTTCGTGAGGATGGTTATGAAATACAAACCTCCATTTCGGTAATCCCAACCTTGCAACCTGTATGATTTTCGGTTTTTGTTCATGGTTGAATTTGTTTTTTATTGATTTTAAGGACATTTTACATGTTTTGTTTTGTGCCATATATCGTAGGGACGTTGCGGTAAGGACGTTGCGCGCAACGTCCCTACGAAGCCTCATCATTTATCTTCGAGTAAACCTTTTTCAGCATTAACTCCTTTACCAATTTCCCAAAAGCCTTGTTTTCGATTATTTTATCAAAAATATCCTGATTTTGGTCCATTCTTTCAATCAATTTGCTTTGAAAAAGGTCTTCAAAAGCATATTTGAAAGTATCAATCTTGTTGGCTTTTGCCTGAACTTGCAATTTTTCGTCCCTTATCAATTCTGCCTCTATTTGCTCAAAAAATAAGCGGTCTGCTTCCTCAAACTCAGTTCCGAATCGGTCATTCAAAATGTTGATAATTTCCGATAGCAAAGCCTCTTCCTCTTTGGCTCTCTTTATTCCAGCTTCGGTTAAGCCATCTATTTCGCCATCTTCGCCTTTTGTCAACTCAATCGAACCCTCTTTTACCTTTTGTAGGCGATAATATTCCATCGCAATTTCATCTGACAGTTGCAGACTTTCTGCTAATTCCTTTTTGGGGAGTTTGGTTTGCATCAGCTTGGAATAAGCATAGAATTTCTCAAAATCAGGCTCTTTGAATGGCATAATTTGCGCAAGAAAAGCATAGAGATTCGTCCAAGTTCGCAGACTCTTTTTAAAATCGTCTTGCTCATCTTCCGAATCCATTGCGTTGTATCTGTCAATAGCGGGTTGAATGAGTGCGTACAAGCGAGCTTGGTCTTTGGTGTTTAACTTTCCCGTAGGTTTGAAATACACATTGGCAAAGGCATTTACTTCCGACTCCTGAATGATTTGTTTCTCATCAATCTTCAATTTCAAATCGAAAAGATGGTTAATTTCGGGTTCTGTGGTTACCAAAGTCTTTTCGTAGTAAGGCTGGAAAGACTCGAAAATTGTTTCTCGGTCATTTACAAAATCCAGTACGAAAGTATCTTCCTTTCCCACCATCATTCTATTCAGTCGAGACAAGGTTTGCACCGCTTTCACGCCCGAAAGTTTCTTATCTACATACATGGTGTGCAAAAGCGGTTGGTCAAAACCTGTTTGGTATTTATCGGCAACAATCAGAATTCTATATTCCTGCTCATTGAAAATTTCTGGGAGTTCCTTCTCTCCATAACCAGTAAGTTGCGGTTCGGAAACGCCATCAGGATGCATTTCGTCTATCACTTTGCCTGAGAATGCAACCAAGATTTTCAGCTCGTGCGTATATTCGTTTTCTTGAATGTATTTATTGAACTCCTCGAAATACCTTTTGGCTAATTTCCTAGATGAAGTAACAAACATGGCTTTTGCTCTGCCCCCAATTTTCGTGGCAACCACTTGGCGAAAATGCTCAATCACAATTTCCGTTTTTTGGGAAATATTATGTGGGTGGAAATTCACGAAATGCCCAATCGCTTTGGAAGCCTTTTTCTTGTTCAGGTTCGGGTCTTCCTCAATCGCTTTCGATAGCTTGAAATACAATTCATAATTGGTATAATTCTGCAAAACATCCAAAATAAAACCTTCTTCTATGGCTTGGCGCATAGAATATAAATGGTAAGGCTCGGGCTTTCCGTCTGCGCCTTTGTCGCCAAAAATGGCTAAGGTTTTGTATTTTGGAGTGGCTGTGAAGGCAAAAAATGAAATATTGTTTTGTTTTCCTCTTGCCGAAGCAGATTTTTCTACCTGCTCGCTAATGAAATCCTCTACCGTGTATTCGTTGTCTTCTGCGTTTTCGGGTTCAGGTGCGCCCAACACTTCTTTCATTCTTTTGTGCGCCTCGCCACCTTGCGAGCTGTGCGCCTCATCAATAATGACTGCAAACTTTCTACCCGAAAATTCTTCTACTTTCTCAATCACGAAAGGAAATTTCTGTAAAGTCGTGATGATGATGTGCAAACCTGAATTCAGGGCGTAGGCGAGTTGCGCACTATCCTTATCTATTTTTTGGACAACGCCTGTTTTGTGCTCAAATTGGTAAATGGTATTTTGCAATTGTTGGTCTAAAACCCTGCGGTCGGTTACCACAATCACGCTATCAAAAATGCGTTCGTCTTGCGAATTGTGCAAACTCGAAAGCCGATAAGCCAGCCAAGCAATGGAATTACTTTTGCCCGAACCTGCCGAGTGTTGCACAAGGTAATTTTGCCCTGCTCCGTTCAATTTTGCGTTTTGCGTAATGTCTCTCACTACATCTAGCTGATGGTAGCGAGGGAAAATCATTTTCTCTTTCTTGAACTTTTTGCCCTCAATTTCTATCTCTTCTGTTTGGAGATGGATGAAACGATGCACAATATCTAGCCAACTATCTTTGGCTAATACATTCTTCCATAAATAGTCGGTTTTGTAGCCATTTTTGTTTGGCGGGTTGCCCTTTCCCCTTTGGTAGCCTTTGTTGAACGGAAGCCAAAAAGTGCTTGAACCGCTCAGTTTCGTGGTCATGAAAACGGTTTCATCATCTACCGCAAAATGCACCAAGGCTCTTTTTTTGAAAGCGAACAGCAATTCTCGCTTGTCTCTTGAATTGGCATATTGCTTTTTGGCGTGGTCAGAGTTCTGACCTGTGAACTGATTTTTCAGCTCCAAAGTTGCCAGCGGAATTCCGTTGAGGGAAAGCACAAGGTCTATCGAGTTTTTATTCTTCTGCGCATAATAGACTTGGCGAGTTACTTTCAGTTGGTTTTGAGCGTATAATTCTTTGGTTTCTGGGTTTAGGTTTGTTTCTGGTTTGAAGAATGCCAGTTTGAAGCGAACGCCATAATCGGTAAAGCCATTGCGCACCACATCTAGCGCACCTCGCAAATCCATTTCCTTATAAATGCGTTGGATAATCCGATTTTCTACCTGCTCTCCGTGAATGGAAGCAATTTTCTGCCAGTTTTTTGTTTGGGTGGATTTTAAAAAGTCTAAAACCTCTTGCTTGAACATACCCAATTCTGAACTGTAATCTGCCGATTCGCCTGCGCTGTAACCGCCATCTTGAATCAAAGAATCTACAATGGCGGTTTCAAAGAAATTTTCTGTAGTGAGAGTTGACATAATTATTCGGTTATTTGAGTATTCTCTTGCTTCTTAACTGCCTCGACTGGCGCAAGTGTTAGCGTAGCGCACTTGTGTCTGAAAACCTGTCAAGTCTTCAGACTTGACAGGTTTTCCCATTTCTCTTCAAGTCTGAAACCCGTCATGGAATGATTGAAAGAAGTTTAGTCACAAGTCTCGCCCCGCTTGGGAAGCCCCGCTTGGAAGACTTGCGCCAGTTTTAGGCAAGCTTTGGATTGTTGGCATCGCTAATTGATTTTGATTTTACCCGTTACTACTTCACTTATCAAAGCAGTTTTATACTCTGTGAGCAAGGCAATAAGTTTTTTTGTTTTGGTGGATTTGGATTCTATTTCTGAAATATACTTATCCAAAAATTCAGCGATTTCTTTTTGTTCTTCGATTGGAGGAACAATCATAGGTATATTTAATAAATTCTCAGATGTGAGTTTTGGTTGAGCTGAACCTGTAACCCATATTGAAAAATCATAGAGTTCTAATAATTCAGAATAGTAATACATCAACCCATATTTTGGCTTTAAAATATGAGCATGATTATTTACCCAATATTTGCCTTTCGCAATAAATACCAATCTTTTGCTTCGGGTCAATAAATTAGCTCCATCTTCACCTATTAAAATTAGAGGTTCATTGAAAATATAATCATCAACTTTATCAATAACTCCAGATGCACCATAATAATCATATTCCTTTATCATCATTTCACCTCTTACGGAACTGCTAAGGGGAACTCTTTTAGTATTTTGAGATTCTAGAACATACTTCAACCTCTTCACTTCCCAATGCTCGGGAATATCGCCTAACCATTCAATCCCACTATTCTTTAATTTCACATTAGGGTTAATGCCCTTGGTTACCGCTTGGTTAATGATGACTTCCTTCTCCTTTTTGTAGAGTTTGAGCAACTTCTTTTTCTGGGCGATTAAATCATCTATCTCCGCTGTCTTTTTGTCGAGATAGTTGGCTATTTTGGTTTGTTCTTCTAAAAGTGGAAGCTGAATTCTTAAATTTCTAATTTGTTCTTGATTAATGTTTGGTTGACCGCCTCCATAACTTAAAGAGATGATATGCTTTTTTATTGACCGAAACCAATAAAACACAAATTCAGAAAAAACATTATTAGGCTTCGCTAAAACACAACAAGCTTGGTTAGTAGTAGTTTCTATCTTTAATAGTCCCATTTTTCCTATTGTTGCTCCATACATAGCGATGACAATACTTTCCAATGGATAAAAATTTAGTGTAGAGTAATCATTTAAAGCCTTTTGAGTTATCTTTTTTGATGTTCTAAATATTAAATTGTCAGTTAAATCGCCTGTTTGTAACCAGTTGAAATCTCCATTAAAATAATAATCCTGATTAGTAGATTTTGGTGTTGTTCCACTACCAATCTTTTCAAAACAATATGATAATTTCTTCACTTCCCAATGTGCTGGAATAGCCCCAATCCATTCGATTCCGCTGTCTTTGTACGTGTCGTATTTCTCCATTAGTCCAATACATTTTTTTCCAATTCCAATGCACTTGTTTCTAGTGCAAAAATCTCTGCCTTAATTTCTTCTAAAGAGCGCAGAGGTTTAAACTCGTAGAAATACTTTGTGAAATTGATTTCGTAACCAATTTTGGTTTTGCTTTCATCTACCCAAGCTTCTGGCAGGTGCGGTTTTACTTCTCGCTCAAAATACTCGGCTATGCTTTGCGGAGCTAGTTTTTTGTTAGCATCCAATTTCAGAAAAGGAATATTTTCGTAATCCCTCAG
>JBLIFI010000173.1:0-8840 GCA_047633715.1 Flammeovirgaceae bacterium | reverse complement strand
TGGGGACTTCGATTGTAAGCTAAAGAAATACTCGGGTCAATTCAATGAAATTGAAAGTGTATATAGACAAGTCATAAAAGAAAATCTTCTACCAAAAACAGTTCAAATTTTTGACCAAAATTTCAAATAGAATGAACTGTCTGAAATAAAAAAATTAGACTTTATATTTTGGTCAGCAGGAAAAATAAAAACTAATTGAAATTTGAGAATAGATCTTTTTCTTGACACTTAATACACATTACTCACTACTAAATTATGCTTGACGTTCTTATTATTGGTGCTGGCCCAATTGGCTTGGCTTGCGGAATTGAGGCCAAAAAGGCTGGATTGAATTATGTGATTTTGGAGAAAGGTTGCTTGGTCAATTCGCTCTATAATTACCCAGCAAATATGACTTTTTTCTCGTCTTCAGAACTGTTGGAAATTGGTAAAGTACCTTTCATTTCCCACAATCCGAAACCCACTCGGCAAGAAGCCTTAGAATATTACCGAAGAGTCAACTCGACTTGGGAACTCAACACCAATTTATATGAGCGAGTGGAATCTGTAAATGCAATTTCAGAAACAGCTTACGAGGTTCTGACTTCCAAAACCACTTACCAAACTCATGCTATCATTCTTGCCACAGGCTTTTTCGATGTGCCACGAATGATGAATGTGAAAGGCGAAGATTTACCCAAAGTGAAGCATTATTACGATGACCCACATTTGTATGCCAACCGAAAAGTATTGGTAGTTGGGGGCGCAAATTCCGCCATTGATGCCTCTTTGGAAACTTACCGAAAAGGCGCAACCGTTTCTCTGATTATTCGAGGAGATGAAATTAGCAATCGGGTAAAATACTGGGCAAAACCAGATATTGAAAACCGAATAAAGGAAGGAAGTATTAAAGCCTATTTCAATTCAGAAGTAACAGAAATTACTGAAAATGAAGTAATTGTAAAAACTCCAGAAGGAGAAATTACCATTGAAAACGAACACGTTTTAGCCATGGTTGGTTATTTGCCCAATTTCCCTTTCCTAAAATCTATCGGGATTGAGTGGGATGAGGACAATGATAAAGTGCCAGAGTATGATGAATGCACGCACGAGTCAAGCATGCCACACATTTATTTGGCGGGCGTAGTTTGTGGGGGAATGCAAACCAGCAAATGGTTTATTGAAAATTCTCGCCATCATCCTGTGGGAATTATTGCAGATATTGTTGAAAAGAAGAAGTTGATTTGATAATGTGTTGATTATAAAATCTAGTTATGCTCAATTATAATTTCTTTATTTAGGCATGTACGTAAATAAGTTGCGCACATTATATTTTTCTTTGTTAAGAAGGTCAACATTTACTCACTCTATATCCTGTTGGTCTTTAAATTTTGAACAATCTTATAACGAGAAAATGGATACCAAAACAAAAAAATATTATTCTATTGAAGAATTTAAAATCGCAGAGAAGGCTCTATCTGAATATCAACTTCTTCATAATCAACTAAGAAAGGATTTTGAAAATTTGATTGAGTTAACAGAACGGAACAAAAACAACCTATCTGATTATGATACACTTTATCGAGCTTGCGTAAGAAGTGTGTTAACAATTATAGAAGCGGATTTATATGGGCTAAATCAGTTAGACCCCTACCGAGGCTATTCTGATTACGATAGCTTTGAGGCTAAATTCAAAAAAACATTCAAGCAGATTTGTATAACATGGAAAAAAAATGATATAATTCCTTATCTAAATGAAAAGTATGAACGTTTAAGGTTGCTTAAAACAAAAAGGAATGAGTTGATTCACCCTAAAAGTAGGGAGCATTTTCATAATGCCTCAGATGACTCTCTTGAAGATGTGAAAGTTGTATTTAAAGAATATAGCGATTTGATAAATAGTATTATGGATAACTTTTTTATATCTATTGAAGTTTAACACTTCGGTAAATTTTCATAAATAATTGATAATCAATTGATTACGATTTAATATATTAAAATATAAATACCTAATAATGAGGTACTTACATTTTTAATGGCATAGAATATTAAAAAATTACCGAAGTATTGGAAGTTAAAAATATCAATAGTTTATTTGAATAAAAAATTACATTTATCTTCTGAAGGTTATCTGAAAATATAAAGTGCCTATCCATCAGATGAACAGGCACTTTCATAATTCAATATCAAAGCATCAAAAAAACTCTTTTCTTGATACTTGATACTAACTACTCAATACTTTTTATGCTTCGATAATGCAGTTTTTAGAATCTCCGAATTCAGAAGACACATATTTGTCTGCTTTGTCATCGTTTACCCAATTTTTTCCGTCCAAAAGGTAGCGAAAAGCATATTCTTTATTGCTTTCCAAATCAATAGTAGTTGTGAAACCACCATCTTTCAATGCTTTCATTTCGTCCGCTTTAGGATTCCACTCATTGAAATCTCCTACAACAAAGGCTTTTTTTGCTCCGTTTGCCGACTCTTTTCCTAATTTGAAAGTAGCCTTACAAACTGGCTTGCTTTTCAATGTTTTTTTCTTGATACTCATATTCGTTTGATTTTAAAGTTTCAGACTCAATTACAATTCATCAGGCGTCTTTGAATAATACAATTTCACTAAAAAATAATGCGCTGTAATCTCTTGCCTAAATTTCCATTTACAGTTAGAACCTAACTGATGAATGCAAGGTATAAATAATCAAGTCAAAATTCCAATAATTGCCTAGCCAACTATACTAAAATCGACTGCAATCGGTTTCAAAATCAATGATTTAACAATTTGGCAAACTACGAAATGAGTTTGTATGCTTCACACCAATTCCGAATCATTTCCAATCCGAACTGAGTCAGTACCGCTTCTGGATGATATTGGATTCCTCGAATTGGATATTTCTCATGCCGAATTAGCATAATTTCACCTTGTTTAGTGTGGGCAATTGACTCCAAGCCATTCTTTAAATTATTCAAAATCAAAGAATGGTAGCGAACAACTTCAAAAGAATTGGGAATATCTTTAAAAAGTAAATCTTTTGTTTGGAGATTGATTTGGGAAATCTTTCCATGCATCGGCTTGTCTGCTTTCTCCAAACTCGCCCCAAAATATTGCCCAATTGCCTGATGCCCTAAACAAATTCCGAGAATTGGTAATTTCCCAACATAATAATCCAGTACTTCCATTAAGTTTCCCGCTTTTTCTGGCGACTCTGGGCCTGGAGAAAGAACGATTGCTTCATAATTATGCTTCGTGATTTCAGACAAAGGCAAATCATTCCTCAAAACTTGGCACTCCACTCCTACCCGACCAAAATAGTCAACCAAATTATATGTGAAAGAATCGAAGTTATCTAGGAGGAGAAGCATGAAGAGAATATGAAAATTGCAAATGAGAAAATGCAGAAATCATTCTTGAATAAGTAATAAAGAAACTGGCAATACCCAATTCGGATATTGCCAGTTTCTTTATTGAAATCTAATTTTCGTTTATCCATTCATGGAAAACAAAAACTCGTCATTATCTTTTGTCCCTTTCATGTTTTTGAGCACATAATCCATTGCTTCATTCGGATTCATATCTGCCATGAATTTACGTAAAATCCAAACACGAGACAATGTGTCTTTATCCAGCAATAAATCTTCCCTACGAGTTCCAGAAGAAGGGACATCAATTGCAGGGTAAATTCTTTTGTTTGCCAACCTTCTATCCAACTGGAGTTCCATATTACCAGTTCCTTTGAATTCTTCAAAGATTACCTCGTCCATTTTAGAACCAGTTTCAATCAATGCAGTCGCAATAATTGTCAAAGAACCGCCATTTTCAATATTTCTAGCGGCACCGAAGAACCTTTTAGGAACATGAAGTGCATTTGCATCCACACCACCAGAAAGAATTTTTCCAGAAGAAGGA
Organism: Flammeovirgaceae bacterium; assembly: GCA_047633715.1. Lineage (GTDB taxonomy): Bacteria > Bacteroidota > Bacteroidia > Cytophagales > Flammeovirgaceae > JBLIFI01. The sequence continues at coordinate 4,954 of JBLIFI010000173.1, read as the reverse complement.
ACCGTTGTGTTATAGGCTCTGGCCAATCTTGTGATTGAGTCGAGTAGAATAACCACATCGTGCCCACATTCTACCATTCTTTTGGCTTTCTCCAAAACCATAGCAGAAATTTTCACATGTCTATCTGCTTGCTCATCGAAAGTGGAAGAAATTACTTCCGCATTCACACTTCTTGCCATATCAGTAACCTCTTCAGGTCGCTCATCAATCAGCAAAACAATCAGGTAACATTCAGGGTGGTTCTTAGCAATTGCATTGGCAATTTCCTTCAAAAGAACTGTTTTTCCTGTTTTAGGTTGCGCCACAATCATTCCACGCTGTCCTTTACCAATTGGAGCAAATAAATCTAATACTCTTGTAGAATAGCCATTTGCCCTACCGCTTAGGTTCAGTTTCTCTTGAGGGAAAAGCGGAGTTAAATATTCAAAAGGAACTCTATCTCTAATTTCCTCAGTAGTTTTTCCATTCACAGAAGAAACTCTCAATAAGGCAAAATACTTCTCGCCTTCTTTTGGCGGACGGATTTGACCCGTAACTGTATCACCAGTTTTCAGACCAAAAAGCTTGATTTGTGAAGGGGAGACATAAATATCATCAGGGCTTGCCAAATAATTATAATCAGAAGAACGTAAAAAGCCATAGCCATCCTGCATGATTTCCAAAACGCCTTCATTGGAAATCACTCCATCAAAACTCTTTACATCAACCTTCTTCTTTTGGTTATTTTGGCGATTTTCATTTCCTCTATTTTCATTTTTCCGAGGATTGTTTCGATTGTCATTTCCTTTGCCCTCACTTCCTTTTTCCTCATCTTGAGTAGTGGCAGACGCAACTTTTTCGGAAGAACGGGTTTCAGTATTTTTATTCTCTTTATTACGATTTTCGTTCCGAGGGTTTGGACGTGGAGTTCTTTTCTCCTCTACCAAAGCAGTCTTCTCTTCTGTACTTTTATCTACCTCTTCTACATTAGCCTCTTTTTCAACTTTTGGAGTCTCTTCCTTTTTAGGAGTCGCTTTCCTTTTGGAAACAGCAGGTCGCTTTTCTTCTTTTACAACTTCCTCTTTTTTTACATCAGAAACTGGCTTTTTCCGAGGGTTTCTTCTTTTAAGCTCTGGCTTGGCAGTTTCCGTAACCTCTACTTTTTCTTCGTCAGTAGTCGGCTCTTTCGTTTCAGGCTTTATCGAAGCAAGTTTTTGTGGGAGCTTAGAGTCTGGCAAAACAGCTTGCTGATCTAAGATTTTGTAGATGAGTTCTTTTTTGGGAGCTCTACTATAATTTTTGACTCCAATTTGTTCGGCAATAGCCTTTAGCTCAGACATGAGCCTAACCTCTAATTCTTCGAGTGTGTACATATACTATTTATTGGGGTTGGCGGTTTTTAGATTTGGCGGGAGTAATCAGTATAATAATTCAATTGAAAGTAAAATCAATACTTGGACTTAACGTAATTTGAACTCTGACTTTCCAGATACCGAAACATCTAAATTAGATTACCGTAACTGATTTTTTTTGAAAAGTGATTTGATAAATTTTCTCTTAATATAGAGAGTGGGGATTTTTTGAGGTACACTAGGTTTAGTGTTCTACAAAACTAACTTATATTATGTCAATAGCAAAAAATATTCCTATTTTCTCTTATTCAACTAGTTCTGTCCTTAAATAAGCGCAATATCAGCAACTACTACATTTTTAATATGAACTTGGTTCTTTGGCAAATATGAGGATGGGGAATATTGGCTATAATGTAAGCAAAAAAGGCTTGGGTCATGACCCAAGCCTTTTTTGCTTACAACTTTATGAAATAAGTGCCTCTTTATATTTTAAAACCTAAAGAGTTTAATTTTCATTTCTTGCTTCTAAAAGTGGTTGTCTGACAATTTATGTGATTCAAGGTATTGCGTGAGACACGCAACGAGGAAAACTATATTTGATTGGCTAGAAATCAGATTCTTTAATCTAGTAATTTCGACCTCCACAAAATTTGTCAGAGAACCCTAAAAGTCATCTTCTGCGCCACTGGCTTTTTTCTCAATATCAGAAGTATCCAACACATCAGTAATATCTTTTCGCTCGTTGTTTTCATAGGCCACAATCCAAGCATCTTTTACACCCATTTCTCTCAAGTATTTCTTGAATGTATTAGCTTCCCAATAATCCCTAAAATGTCCAATCGTGTATTTTTTGACACCATCAGAATCTGTTTCACCTTTGAAGTTTTTCTTGTTCACAAATTTCATCAAATCTTTGTCACGAAATGCACCGACTTGAACTTTGTACACAACTCCTTGAGTAAAATCCTCGGCATTAGAAGTAATATTTTTTGGCTTTGCATCTGCCATGGCTAATTTTTGAGTTAGCTCAGCAACTTGAGCATCCTTTGCCGCCATTTCCGCATTTTTAGAAGTAATCTGCTTTCTTAAAGCAGAAAGTTCACGGTCTTTAGTGGCAGTTTCGCCTTTTAGTACCTGTAATTCTTCCGACATTGCCTTAAATGCAAGCGGATCCATAGACTTCATCTTCTTTTTCCACTGTTTTGACTCATTTTTGCTTTTCTTGTCTTTCTTCTTCTTTTTCTTCTTTTGTGCAAGTGCATCTCCGCTTGCACAGAAAGCAAGCATCATGAGTAAATATAAAATTGGCTTTTTCATAGTATTATTCAAGTTTTTTTTAATTTGGTTTAGATAATTTTTCTACCTTTTCTCACTATTTATCTAACTTGATATTAGTTCAAATATTTTGACTAAAGTTAATATTTTTTCAATTCTGCCAACAAAATACTAGATTTAATATTTTTTTTGAATTGTCTTGCCAAATAATCCTCGTATTATTGGATGATAGTTTTAAAAACCTCTATCTCACTAGCAAAAAACCTGAAGCATATTATGCGATACGTTTATCTATTAGCTTTTTTAGTGCTCGTAAGCTGTGTGAAAGTTTCAAAAGAAACAAAAAACAGCAAATCACTTTTCGAAAAACCTTATGTAGCTCTTTTTGAAAGAGTACTGAAAGATTCTGTTTTGGCAGATAACCTAAACTTTGTAGATGCCAAACCAAAAGGCTCACTAGAAAGTATATGGAAAGATTACCTGAAAGGGAATGAAAAGAACGACTTTGACCTTCAAGAATTCATTTTAGACAACTTCGATGTTCCCTCTAAACCAAAGTCCACATTTGAAGTAAGTAATAATTCGGATATCGAGACTTATATGTCCCAATTTATAGAACAGTCCGCAAAAAAAATTGAGTCGCTCCCTAATTCCCAGTTGTTTGAAAATGCCACTACAAACTCTTATGAATATAGCTCCAGCTATTTTTCTATGCTTGGTTTGGTTGCATCAGGAAAAATTTCTGAGGCAAAAAATATGGTCGATAATTATGCCTTTTTGATTGATAAGCATGGATATGTTCCTTGTTCTGCAAAATCCTATCAGATAGAAAGAAGCGGCCCTCCTTATTTTTCCCTAATGGTTCGACTGTTATCCGAGAAAGACACTTCTGTAAACATAGAAGATTATCTGCCCCAAATGGAAAAGGAATATTCTTTCTGGATGAAAGACTCAGAAAAGTTATCAATCATGGAAAGTGCCTCAGCAAGAGTCGTGTTGATGCCACATGGGGAAATTATGAATAGGTATTGGAGCGGAGTAGAAACACCTAGACCTGAAAACTATCTATTCGATAAATCAATTGCAGGAAAATCAGAATATGATTCTGCATCAGTTTACAGAAACTTGCGTGCAGGGAGTGAATCGAGTTGGGAATTCAGTTCCAGATGGCTGGGTTACACCAAAGGATTTGGCACACTAGAAACTACCTCGCTCGTTCCTATAGACTTGAATTGCCTATTGTATCATTTGGAATTAACAATAGCAGAATCTTATCAACATAGAAATGATGGGGAAACTTATGAACGCTACGCAGTAGCAGCTGATTACAGAAAAAACGCCATTTTAAAATATTGTTGGATTGAGGAAGAAGGTTTCTTCATAGATTATTCTTTTGTTGACCAATATCATACTGGCGTTCAGTCTTTGTCAGGTTTGTATCCGCTTTATTTTGATATTGCTACTGCCGACCAAATTTTCTCTATTGTAGATAAATTGGAAAATGACTTTTTAAAAGATGGAGGGCTAGTTTCCACACTCAATGAAACAGGACAAGTTTGGGATTCACCAAACTGCTATGCGGGACTTCAATATATAGCTGTACGAGGTTTAAGGAACTACGACTACGCAGGTTTGGCAGATGATGTGGTTTCCAGATGGTTAATTATGGTAGATGATGTGTACGAAGAAACGAGGAAAACACATCGGTTTTACAATGCTGACAGCAAAGAGGTGTTTTTTAGTAAATCGGATAAGAATATGAATGGCGACAATTCCACAAATGGAGTTTATTTGTGGCTACTTCATGGCAACTAGTAATTCACTTGAATCCAAATCATCCGAAAAGACTATTCGTCTGATTGTTTTCCTTCTTGCAATCTATGAGTGGGCAAGGCTTCCTTTTTGTGGGTTTTCTAGGCTTAGAACTTTTGTAGCCAGTTAAACCGAGTACAAAAATTTCTAGAAGAATAGTGAAAAAACACAATTTGATTTTTTTCATAGCAAACATTCAATTCTCACGGTTCAGCGTGTCGTAATGTTAGTGAATTTTACACCTTTTTCAAATACTCCAAATTATCAATGGAGCAATCTTTAATAGGGCAAGGTGTTTTTCCTTTTTTTGGCTTTCCACGCATAGTTGTTTTTTTAGAACAGCTTGTGGCTGAAAGCATGATTACAGCAAAGCCTAACATTCCCGTAAAAAAGTATTTTCTAAATTTTCCCATAGCTATTAATTATTGCTTTTTGTTTTTCACCGGTTTCTTATTAACCTTAGATTGAGGGTATTTACGTTTGGGTTGCCAAGACTGATTAGGTGCATTATAACATGAACTCAAAAACAAAGCGAT
>JBLIFI010000172.1:0-8842 GCA_047633715.1 Flammeovirgaceae bacterium | reverse complement strand
AAATGCAATAGACGCTATTTTAGACTTGTCGGAACAAGAATTGAGTGAGTCTGGTTTTGACGATTATTTGTTGAAGAATAGCGAGCAAAAACTGGTAGAGATTTTGGGAAAGGTTTTCTCATAAAAAAGCAATACTGATTTCGAATCTCAAAATCATTAGTGTTTATCTCGATTTTAATTGCGCAGAAATTTTTTCGTTTCGAGCGAATAGGAGACTCGCTCTACATAATCTTAAACCGTAGCTCGACTCTCTGAGTCGAGCCAGAAAGTACGTAGTAACGATGTTACGCAGAAATGCACTAGGCTGTGTTATTTTGAACCTGCCGATGCGCGATTTCGAGATATAAACGAACCTTTACGTAACATGAGGCAATAAATAAATCGTGATACAGACTATTGAAAGATAATGATTTAAGGCGTTTCATTCAAAACATTAAACTAATTTTTATATTTGACATATGTGCGGAATTTTAGGACAAGTAGGTTTTTATAATGAACACTCATTTCATACTGGGCTAGACGCATTGACCCATCGTGGGCCTGATGGCTACGGAATATGGAAAGAAGAAGGAGTTATTCTCGGACACCGCAGGCTTTCCATTATAGACCTTTCAAATAATGGCAAACAACCTATGGAAATTGAAGACAGATTTGTCATCACATTCAATGGGGAAATATATAACTACAAAGAATTACGCAAAATTCTAGAGTTAGATGGAGTCAGGTTCAAAAGTGATTCGGATACTGAAGTATTATTGTATGCCTATGCGAAATGGGGAAAAGATTGCCTCCCAAAGCTGAATGGAATGTGGGTATTTGCCATTTGGGATAAGCAGGAAAAAAGCCTATTTGTTTCACGAGATCGTGTGGGTAAGAAACCATTTTTTTACAGCTATTTGCCTGATGGAAGCTTTGTTTTTGGGTCTGAAATGAAAGCTCTTTATCCTCTTTTACCCAAACTAGAAATAGATAGGGAGAATCTCGAAATAGCCAAAAAAGACAATTTTGGCTATGAAGCAACTGAAAAATGCCTTATAAAAGGAATTCTGCGTTTCCCAGCAGGAAGCTATGCTGTTCTTAAACAAGGAAAACTTCAAATTGAGCAATTTTGGCACCCGATGGAAGAGCGCATGGAAGTGCCAAAAAGATATGAGGAACAAGTTGAGCTTTTTAGGGAGTTATTTCTAGATGCCTGCAAAATCAGAATGCGCTCGGATGTTACTATAGGCACAGCTCTGAGCGGTGGGCTAGATTCGAGTGCGACTATTTGTAGCATGGCCCATTTAGACAAAATACAAAGCAAAGAGATTCATAGAGATTGGCAACATGCTTTTGTAGCTTCTTTCCCAAATACTTCTTTAGATGAAACAGAATATGCCAAAGCTGTTACAGATCACTTACAAATTGAGGCAGATTTTGTAGATATCAACCCACTAGATACGATTGATGACATTTTTAGACAGACTTATCTTTTTGAAGAAATTTACTATGCTCCAACACTGCCTTTTGTTCAGTTATATGGAAGAGTAAAGCAAAAAGGAGTTACAGTTAGCATTGACGGACATGGTGCTGACGAACTCTTTGCGGGCTACAACTTCAATGCAGAAAAAGCACTAATTGATGCGACTCCCAATATTGCCGAAATGAAATAGTTGAGCAATATGATTGGAGGTGTTACTGGCAAAAAGCCTAACTTTTCAAATCATCTTAAATTTGCTTTTGCTAATAAATATCCTCTTTTGGGCAGGTTTGCAAAATCCATAAAAAAAGAGCACAGGTACAAAGAATTTGGCTACCTCAATTCAGAGCTTTTTGATGCTACTTATAAAAATGTACTTCCTACCCTTTTGAGAAATTATGACAGATATGCAATGATGAATAGTGTGGAAATCAGAATACCTTTTCTTGATTACAGGTTGTTGAAGATGGCATTCTCCTTGCCTTATAGCTCAAAAGTGAGAGGCGGTTACACAAAGGCGATTGTAAGAGATGCACTAGAAGATTTGATTCCTGAAAAAGTAGTAAGAAGAAAACAGAAAATAGGCTTCAATGCCCCAATGGATAATTGGCTCGGGGGCAAACTCAAAGATTGGATAAATGACGAATTGGAAAGTAATGATTTTAGGAATAGCGAATTAGATGGAAAAGAAAATGTAAAGAATCGTATTCAAACTGCCATGACTACCAAGGGTATTTCCTTTCTTGAGGCATCTAGTGTTTTTGAGTTGCTAACTCCTTACATTTGGGAGAAGTCTGTCAATGTGTTTAGTAAAATCAAATAAGCTATGAATAATGATTTAGCTCCTATAACCTTGTTCGTTTACAATCGCCCTTGGCATACTGAACAGACATTGCTTGCCTTGCAAGAAAATGATTTGGCGAGCCAATCCATCCTCTACATTTTTGCAGATGGAGCGAAGAAGGATGCAACTGCTGAACAATTGGAAGCCGTTGCAGAAGTGAAAAACTTGATAAAGTCAAAAAAATGGTGCGGAGAAGTACATATAATTGAGCAGACCGAAAATAAAGGTTTAGCCGACTCTATTATTGATGGAGTAACGGAAGTGGTGAATAAATATGGAAAAATTATTGTGCTGGAAGATGATTTGGTTACTTCCAAAGGCTTTTTGAAGTATATGAATGATGCTTTGAGTTTGTACTCTGGCGAAGAAAGTATAGCTGGAATTTCTGGGTATTCTTTCAATTATGACAGCAAGGGATATCCCACAACTTACTTACTACCAATAGGTTCTTCTTGGGGTTGGGCAACTTGGGCAGGGCAATGGGAAATATTTAATCCTGATGCGAGTAAATTAAAAAGAGAGGTAGAAGAGCAGAGTTTATCAAAAAAAATGGATTTTGGATATTATCCTTATTCTGACATGCTGGATAGACAAGAAAGAGGTGAAGTAAATTCATGGGCAATTCGGTTTTATGTCTCTTTTTTTCTGAAAAACATGCTGTTCTTGTTTCCAAATAAGTCTCTAGTTCAAAATTTAGGGTTTGATAACTCAGGAGAAAATTGTGAAGAAGGAGATAATACTATTTTTGACAGAAGAAGCAATATGACTGACTATCACGAGTTGCCTAAACAAAAAACTATCTTACAAAAAGACGTTGTTAAACAACTAGAAAAAGAATTCATAGTGAAATTCAAAAAGCCTTCTATTCTTACTAGAATAGTTCGTTCAATTAAAAGAAAGCTAAACTAAGGCTAGTTATGTTGAAGAACTTGATAAAGTTAATCTATAGAAAATTGTACCCCCTACCCAATTACGATAAGTATATAGAGGCAGACTCATCCGTAATTAAGGATGGGCTAAGTGTAGAAGTCAGAAATCATTTAGTTGGAAAAAAACATCTGAAAATTGGCTCAGGAAGTGTTGTTTCTGGAAGGTTCGTAATAGAACAACCAGAAGGCATGGTTTCTATAGGTCGAAACTCTTTTATTGGGGGAGGAACATTTATTAGTATAGAAAACATAGCCATCGGAAATGATGTGATGATATCATGGGGATGCACAGTAATGGACAATAATGCACATTCCTTAGTCAGCAAGGAAAGGCAAAATGATGTAAAAGACTGGGCTCGTGGTATAAATGAAGGCAATGTTGGAAAATATAAAGATTGGTCTAATGTAAAGTCAGGTAAAATAACTATAAAAGACGCTGCTTGGATTGGCTTTAACTGCATTATTCTCAAAGGAGTTACCATTGGAAAAGGAGCAGTGGTAGGGTCTGGAAGTGTAGTTACGAAAGACGTTCCCGACTATAATGTTGTGGCAGGGAATCCTGCTACTTTCATACGATTGACCGAGTAAGCAGTTTTTGATTAATGATAAAAATATAATAATGACTTGGGAGGAAACTATTAAGCACATCAGGAAAGACCAATCTTACGAATTCTTGGTAGAGAAAACTTATCTTGATGAGGATTTACTACTGAATTTAGAGCGGTTTGAAGCGAGTGAGGAGTTTACTGAAACCATAAAACTTTTTCAAGAACATGCTCCACAAGCAAAAACAATATTGGACATAGGTTGTGGAAATGGAATAACAGCAATTGCATTTGCTAAATTAGGCTATGAAGTTACCGCAGTTGAGCCAGACAGTAGCGATACAGTTGGAGCAGGAGCAATTAGATTCCTTGCCAAGCATTTCAACTTAGAAAATATTAGAGTAGAAGAATCCTTTGCTGAAGACCTAAATTTTCCTTCTGAATACTTCGATTTGACTTATGTAAGGCAGGCAATGCATCATGCAAATAACCTATCAGACTTTATATATCAAGCAGGGCGTATGTTGAAATTTGACGGAACTCTCATAACCATACGAGACCATGTTATTTTTGATAAAAAAGATAAAGAGTGGTTTTTAGAAACCCATCCGCTCCATAAATTTTATGGAGGAGAGAATGCTTATAAGCCATCCGAATATAAAGACGCCTTCGTAAAAGCAGGGCTGAAAGTTGAAAAAGAAATTAAATTCTTTGATAGTGTTATAAACTATTACCCTCTCACTATAAATGGAGAAGGGAAAGATGAACGCCAAATGGCTGCAATGAAAGATAGTCTGAATAGCAAAATTGGAACGCTTTCAAAAGTTCCATTCATCTTCTCTCTCTATGAAACATATTTGAAGTACAGGAATAACGATCCAACTGATGAGAAAAAGATCTCTGGAAGAATGTATTCTTATGTCGCAAAAAAAATGGCAAAATGAAAATCCTAATAATTGGAAGTGAAGGTTTTATTGGAAAACAACTCTATGATTACTTCAAATTGAAGGGAAATCATATTCATAGAGCAGATATTATAAATATAATCTCAAAAGGTTACACTAAAATAGAGCCTCTCAACCCTGATTACGAAGTTCTATTTTCAACTACTAAATGGGATGTATGTATAAATGCTTCTGGTTCGGCCAATGTGCAGGCTTCATTTTTGAACCCGAGCCATGATTATTTGCTAAACACATACAATGTTAAATTGATGTTGAAAGCAATTCATGCGCATCAACCCAACTGCAAGTTTATCAACTTTTCTAGTGCTGCTGTGTACGGCAATCCCAACACGCTTCCTATTAGCGAAGAAGATTCGAAAAACTCAATTCCTCTTTCTCCTTATGGGTGGCACAAAGCTTATTCGGAAACGCTTTTGAGCAGATTCTCCGATACTTTTGGATTGAAAACCTGTAGTTTAAGAATTTTTTCTGCATTTGGATTGGGTCAGAAAAAACTTTTACTGTGGGATATTCTAAGGAAATGCCAGGAGTCTGATGATGGAAAAATAAGCCTTTTTGGAACTGGAAATGAATCAAGAGACTATATTATGATTCATGATTTAATTAGAGCGGTGGAAATAGTCACGGAAAAGTCGGAGTTCAATGGAGAAACTATAAATTTGGCGAGTGGTCAGGAAATTTCCATTAGAAAAGTGGCAGAGTTGGCAATTGGAGAAATCAATCCAAAAATCCGAGTAGAGTTTACAGGGAATGTAAAACAGGGAGACCCTAAGAATTGGAAAGCAGATATAAGCAAGCTGAAAAAGCTAGGCTTTTCCAATGAAATTTCAATTGAAGAAGGAATCAACAACTATTATAAATGGGCAAAAACACAGATAGAAAAAGAATAGGGCTGTTTTTTACAGGAAACGATTCATGGATAGGAGGACTATACTATATCATCAATATTATCAAGGGCTTCAATCTGCTAAACAATGACACGAAGCCAGAAATCGTACTTTTTTATAATGAAAACACTCCAAAAGACTTATTGTCGAGTATCGATTACCCCTTTTTAGAAAAAGTAAATTACCAAAAGGAATACAATCTATTGCAAAGAGGCTTTTCTTCATTTATGAGACGATTTGCTAATCGTAATCTGCAATTTGAATGGTTGTTTAAGAAACATAATGTATCAGCTGTTTATCCTTTCTTCAACTTTGAGCCTTCACTTTCCAAAGTAAATGTAAGAGTGATTTACTGGATTTATGATTTCCAACATATCTTTTTACCCGAATATTTTACGGAAGATGAATCGCAAAACAGGAATAAGCAATTCGCTCTTTTGGCTGAAAATGCCAACGAAATCGTGGTTTCAAGCGAAGATGCCGCTAGCCATTTCAAAAAGCTATATCCTGAATCAAAATCTGAATTGCATGTGTTGCACTTTGCATCTATGATTCCAGATTTTGAACCAATAAACTTTGTGTCGCTCAAAGAGAAATTTTTGCTATCAGAAAGGCCCTTTTTTCTAATCTCCAACCAATTTTGGCAACACAAAAACCATAGAGTTGTTTTCGAAGCAATTAAATTACTCCAAGCAACATCTGAAGGATTTCAATTTGACTTTATTTTTACAGGGAAAGAACAGGATGACAGAAATCCAAACTATGTTCCTGACCTCAAAAAATACATAGCAGAAGAGAGGTTAAGTAATATAAAAATGCTTGGGTTTATTGGGAGAGATGAACAATTGTCTTTGATGAGCTATGCACAGGCGGTAATCCAACCCAGTAAATTTGAGGGTTGGGGCACAGTGGTGGAAGATGCAAAAATGCTTGGCGTCCCCGTAATTCTATCTGATTTACAAGTACATAAAGAGCAATTGGGAGAAGATGGACTTTACTTTGAAAGGGACTCTGCTGAAAGCCTTGTAGGAGCCATTAAATTATTGCTCTCTTCCAATCAGAACTGTCTTGATATTAGCAAGGAACAAATTCTATCAGGGTTTAGAAGGGAATTGCAACATATTTTTTTGGAAAGTTAATTTATAACCCGATTTTCATAAACTTACCAAGTGTAAGTTATCGATAAAGGGCTTTCCTATAAAAAGTAAAACTGCTGATTTCAATGATTTAAGCGATGGTGCGTGAGACACGCACCAAAGAAAATATCTCCTTTTTGCGTGTCCCACGCAAAAGTTTTTTTTATAGGAAAGCCCTTGTTATCGATATTCAAATACTCAATTTAGGAATTATCCCAACTCTCATACTGCTTGCAGGATTTGAGGAAAATCAAAAATATATAGTATAGTATTTTGCTACTATACATGAAAGATGCTCCATATCATAGATTGGAAAATCACTTTGACAAATTGAAAAAGAGACTATTTCACGAAGCCTGTTTTTCAATTATGTAACTCAGCTTTGCTGAGCCGCTATTTGCCGTAGTGCCTACTTCTGCTTAAGCATGCCAATTAATATGGGAAGAGATCATTATCCAACTAAATGTCATGCCCAAATTCGGTAATGATATCTTGTATATAATTTATATGACCTACGGACTCTGTCTGTAGGTTTTCTAGTTCTTTAAAGTCGTAACTTTGGGCAAGCCCGACTATATTCTTCGATAATAGTAGTTTGATTATTTCCCACTCAGTAAACTCATATTCTGCTAAATCAACCGACTTCAAAAAAGAACGTGTTTTGTCGTATCCTGGAATCCAAAAGAAAGGCACCTTGCAAGAAAGACCTGCTACCCCAGGATGAAGCTTAGAACTGATTACGCAATCTAAGGATTTGATGAAATCATAAAATCCTTCTAGATTCTCGTACTGAAAATTATTTATCTTTTCTGACTTTATATTAAATGATTCCTCATACTGCATATTATATTTAGGCAAGTGCGTATTCAAGAAAAATATCTCATATTTATCATAAATCAATGGCGTGAATTTTATTATATGCATAAGTTTTCTCACATGCTTACTCGCACTCCAACTGATGCCTATTCTGAACTTATTCCCTGTATTACTGGGTGTAGAGTTTTGACTCAAGAAATACTCAGAAGAACGTAACACTATATCAGGAAACAACTCTACTTTTTTATCAAATTGACCTAGTAATTCTACCGCCTCCCTTAGCCTCACAGTTCCCCCTTTAAATAGTGGACTGCTAAACAACCTAATCCTGTCTTCTGTCAATAGGTTTTTATCAACCACACTATCTCCTCCGATTGAGATAGCATAGAAGGGCACCTTGTAATGTTCCAACTTATCTAAGTAATCATCAAAATCCTTCTCGTAAGCATCTCCCAACTTCCTGCTTTCTAGCCATGAACCTCCTCCTATAAAGGAAAAACTTGCATCTTTCAATAAATCATCCAGATTATCTACTGTGTGCAATCCATATTGCTTTGCTAACCCCTTATCCAATCTATATAGATAAGGAGTTGCGCCCATTTTCTGTACTTCTAAGGCGAAGATGACATTCATCACATCATCACCGAAATTACCATAATTTAGAGAACCCCAAATTGCTATTTTCATTTTAATTGTTTTTTTAAGGAGTAGTATAAGATCTTGGATAGGATAAGTATCATAAACTACTGATATTTTTTAAGCGCTTCAAATCAGTCTCTTGTTGAGAACTCTAAATTTTATTAGTTTATTTTTTTGATAAACTTTGCAGGATTACCTGCGTAGAAACAAAAAGGAGGCACGTCATCTAAGACTACTGAATTGGGGCCTATAATTGCTCCTTTCCCTATTCTTACTCCTTTTAAAATAGTAGAATTAAAGTTAATCCAAGCATTGTCTTCAATAACTATTGGTTTGCAAACAATACCCGTATTTTCTTTTGCAGGGCCGACCGATAGCAAATCTTCAAACGCCCTTGCTCTATCCATATAATCAATATGATGAGAGTTGGTGTCTATAATATTTACATTATGCGCAACAAGTACGTGGTTGCCAATCTTTACAGATACTCCTGATTTAGGCTGTACAATCGGGCGTAAAAAGTTCATTGCCTTTTTTACTTTTTTTTAGGCGGCTTTCGGAGGTCTTTTCACTAACCTCAATTGCTTGCATTTTATGTTTTCTAAAGCATTTTTGGTTTCGT
>JBLIFI010000171.1:0-8897 GCA_047633715.1 Flammeovirgaceae bacterium | reverse complement strand
AGCAACTATCGGTTCCAGAACTAAATGAGAATGGTCAATCGCATATCCTCTATGATAATGTTTCTGAAAAAATATATCTAGCCACCTATGAAACAGCTAATAAACAACATTATGTTTATGAAGTTGACCAAAATGATGGCACACTATCTCCATATTTCAAATTTGACCATCGTTGCTACGATTTGAGTATTCGTAATGGGCACTTATATTTTATTATGAAAATGGCTCAAATTGATCCTGAATTTCAAACAACAGGCTTGTTCATGAAAAGAATGATAACTACTGATTGATTTTCATTTACACAACAAATAGAAAAGGAATAGCTTCTAAGCTATTCCTTTTTTACATTCGTCCATGCTCTCCCCATTCCGCACCGTCATTATTTTCATAGCCTGCTCTTTGGTAGGTTTGGCGGTGTTGCCCAAGCTTTCGGTAGATTTGAATCCGCAGGAACGGGGCAACTCACTTACAATAAACTACCAAATCCCAAATTCCTCGCCCGATGTGGTGGAGCAATTGGCGACTGCGCCAATTGAGAATGCACTTTCCCAAATTTCGGGCATCAAAAAAATCGAGTCCAATTCGGGGCAAGGAGCGGGTTCCGTCAGTTTGGAGTTTGGCAGAGAGGCAGACATGGCTTTCAAGCGGTTTGAGGCAAGTACTTTGTTGAGGCAACTTCGCTCAAAATTGCCCGAAAATATGCCTTACCCAACCATTCGGCAAGCGGGCAAAGAAGATAAGGTTCGACAACCCATGCTGATTTACAGCATTCGTGCGCCATTCGCTCCTTTCCAAATTCGGGAAGTAGCGAAGGAGAAACTCGCCACGCCCATTTCCCAATTGGCTGGCGTGGGAGAAGTGAAGGTAGAAGGAACGCAAGATTTACAAATCAGCATTGATTTCCAACCCGAACTTTTGCAGATTTATGGTATTTCTACCAACCAGATTTTGGCAGAAATCAACAGTAAAAAACAGGCTTGGCAGTTGGGTTTGGCAAAAGAAGGCGCACAACAATTCTTCATTTCCATTCCGAAAGCCTTGGGTAGTTTAGCTGAATTGGAGAATTTACCAATCAAATTGCGAGATTCAGAAGGCGCGCTTCTCTCCCGACCTATTTTGCTGAAAGAAGTCGCCAAAGTCTATTTGGCAGAACAAACTGCCAGAAGTTTCCATCGGGTAAATGGCGCAAATGCCATTCAGCTATACGTTTATGCCGAGGAAGGCGTAAATAAACTGCAAGTAGCAAAATCCACCCAACAAAAAATGCAGCTGTTGGAGCGTAAAATGCCCGAAAGTTACGCCATCACGTTGGATTATGACGATACGAAATTCATTGCTGAGGAATTGGATAAAATTTATAGCAGAACAGCTTTCTCCATTGCCATTCTGGTGCTTTTCATTCTGCTGATTCATAGGGATTGGCGGTATTTGGCAGTACTTTTCGCAGGTTTGCTAGTCAATCTTTCGCTTACTTTTCTGTTAGTTTGGATTTGGGAAATCAATGTACATCTCTACTCACTCGCAGGCTTAACGGTTTCCTTCGGCTTAATTCTAGACAATGCCATTGTGATGCTCGACCATTTGCACAAGAAGGGAAATCAGTCGGTTTTCAAGGCACTTTTGGCGGCATCGCTCACAACTATTGTTGCTTTATTGCTCATTTTCCTACTTCCTTACGAGGAACGAATGAATTTGACCGAGTTTGGGCAAATTGTGGCAATCAACTTGGGTGTTTCGCTTTTGGTGGCTTTGCTTTTCACTCCTGCTCTTTATGAATTGATTTTTAAGAGAACCTTGTATTTGGAGACTGGAGTCTCGGAAGAGGATTTTGAGGATTCTGGCAAGAAGCAATCTGGATGGTTTGGTTTCAAGCCTGGAGACTTGAAACAGAAAGTAAATTTGGTTGGATTTGGTATTTACGAGAAACTATTACTATTTCTGCTCCGATTCAGGAAGAGCTTTTATGTTGGATTAACTTTATTGTTTGGCTTGCCCATTTTTCTGCTTCCTTCTGAGGTAGAGAATTGGGATTGGTACAACACCACCATTGGGAACAAAACCTATCAGAAAGATTATCGAATTTATGTGGATAAGGCGTTGGGCGGTTCGTTGAGAATGTTTGTGCGGAACGTATTTGAGAAATCAGGTTATCGTTCGCCAGAAAAAACCATGCTTTTTGTGGGTGCGGAAATGCAGTCGGGAAGTACTTTGAAGCAGATGGACTTCATCATCAAAAAAGTGGAGGAGTATCTTGTTGGAGTTGAGGGAATTGAGCAATTTGTTACCCAAATCCAGTCTCCGCAATATGCAAAAATATCTATCAGCTTTTTGCCAGAATATGAGAAAGGCGCATTGCCTTATCGCCTAAAATCTCAGCTAACCTCAAAAGCAGTAGATTGGAGCGGATTGGAATGGAGTATTTATGGCGTGGGAAAAGGCTTCAACAATTCCCTCAATGACCAATTGCCCAGTTTCCGTGTGGAAATGCGAGGGTTCAATTATACCGAGTTAGAAACGCAAGCTGGCATTTTGGCGCAAAAACTCCTTTCCCACAAGCGAATACAGAAGGTCGATATTAATGAAAGACTCAATTATTATGACAAAAGCTCTCAACAATTCAAACTTTCCCTCAATAGGAATACAATGAATTTGGTGGGAATAAACAACTCCGAACTCATGCAGTTTCTTCGAAATAGGTCAGTAAATTACAATCCACAAAGCTATTTCACTATTGCAGACAAGGAATATCCTATTTTCCTGCAATCGGCAAAAGCCAATGAATTTTCCACTTACCAACTCATGCAAACTGCCCACAAAATTGGCGAGGAAACTACTCGGCTCAACCAGTTTGGCACATTAGAATTGGAACGGACCGCCAACTCAATCCAAAAAGAAGACAGGCAATATATTCGAGTCATTGGCTTCGACTATTTCGGGAGTCCGCATTTCGGAAACAAATATTTGAAAACTGTGCTGGAGGAAATAAAACCTCAACTACCCATAGGCTATTCAGCAAAGAAGCTAGATTTCTCGTGGGATTTTGATAAAACAAAAAGGCAATACAGTCTACTATTAGTCCTTATTGTGGGAATCTACTTCATCTGCGCCATTCTTTTTGAAAGCCTGATTCAGCCACTCATCATTATTACCACAATTCCCCTCTCATTTATCGGGCTTTTCCTTACTTTTTCCCTATTCGATTTCTACTTCGACCAAGGCGGTTATGCTGCTTTCATTTTATTGGGTGGTTTAGTCGTCAATGCTTCCATTTTTATTGTGAATGACTACAATAACCTTACAGAAGGCACGGAAAAAGAACGAATTTTATTCGCCATCAAATCAAAAGCCACTCCTGTTTTTCTCACAATCATTTCTACTATTTGCGGTTTAATTCCCTTCTTGGTAGGCGGGCAAGCCGAAGTATTCTGGTTCTCACTTTCCGTAGGTACAATTGGTGGGTTGCTATTTTCATTAATAGCGGTTTTTATTTTTCTTCCTGTGGTTATGATGAGTAACAATAAACAATGACTTTCTGTCAAAAGATGAAATGTTGTTTATAGCGAACTACTTTTAGTCATCGAAAATAAAGAACCAACAACCCACAAAAACCGGAACTACTCCACCTTTACAAATAATTCTCCCTCTTCTATCCTATAAAGCAATTCACTTAAACTATCTTCCGAAGCACAATGCTCATGAATCAGTTCAGCTAGCTTTTGCATTGTTTTTCGGTTGAAGCATGCAATAAAGCAATATCTTTCTTCGGGTTCAAATTCAATGAACTCCAGCAATTCAGGAGAACTTTGTTCCACTACTCCCTTTACTATTCTTTTCCAAGCATAGCCATCTCCAGAAATCTGCATTTTTTCGAAAATACTAGAGAAGTAAAGAGTTGATTTGGAAGAAACTCTCACATAATAAAAACCATCTGTATCAGAGGTTTCTGCGGGAAAATACTCCATTCCCGTCTCTAAATTATTGAATTCTTGGCTCGCTTTTTTTCTCCATTCATTTAAGCAGGAAACTCCAAGCACTACTAAAATAAGAATGGAAAGTCTCAATGGAGTAGATTTAAGGTTCATCGTTTTTTCTGTTTGGGTTTAGTAATTGTTATTTGGTAGGTTGATAAGTGTAACTGGAAAAGCAGTTTTGATTAGTAGATGATATAAAGCAGAATTTGCATAAGTATTCGTAGAGTTTTATAAATGTTAGTTGCTACCAATAAAAAAACAAGATGATGAAGAACGTAATGTGAATAAAATGGTTCGAGCAATTTGCCCGAACCAAGTAATGTCTAGGGTTTAGCTAGCTCTAAATCTGAAAAATAAATAAGGAACGGTAAAGAAATAAATCGCTTTTTTATCGCAGTTTGTTTTTGAGACTAGTCAAGGCAAAAATTGCAGTCATAGCACCGCTATGGCGAGATTTTTAACGAAGGGTAGACCAAAAAGAAACAAGAGAAAATACGCATTTATATCTTCACCGTTTCTAAGTTGTGAAATGTTAATTGTGAGAAAATTATAGGCCGATACATAGTTGAATCAACGAATTGATTGATACTCTAAACGAACAGATTTACTAAGAGGCCACATCGTACCCCTCCTCTTCCATTTGGCTAAACTGTTGTACATAAAACTGCTCTTCGGCTTGCAACGCCAACCTGATAATGGACTTTACCAAGTAGATTCTATTTTTCTGCAACCTTCGCTGAACCACCGACACAATTCGGTCTGTGGTTACTATGCACTTCTGTGAATAGGTCAACCCCATGAAATAGTCTCGCTTATGCCCAAGCAGAATCTGGATTCGCTCTGGCGAAATATGCTTGCGAGTACTTTCGGAAAGGTTTCGGAAAGAACCAATTACGACTTCTCTTGCTAATGGAGAAAAACTGTGATTTGTCATAGCTTCTGTTGTTTAATAGTGAAACAATCAATTTCTATAACAAAGATGGCGTAGTAAACCGTAAGCTATTTACGGAGTAAAATAATATTGAAGAATTTTAAAAAAACTTTCAATCTCTTGGAATTTGTTTCATTACTCAACAAAGTAGGAATATATACTCCTGCTTGTAAACAAAAAAAGCCAACTCTTACGAGTTGGCTTTTTCAATCTAAGGTTTCGATGTAATTACAATTTAATTCCCATAAAGGACATAAATGCAATTCCCATTAAACCCGTAATTATCATTGTAATTCCCAAGCCTTTTAATGGAGCAGGAACATTTGAGTATTTCATTCTTTCTCGGATAGCGGCAATTCCTAAAATAGCCAACAACCAACCAATTCCAGAAGCAAAGCCATAAGTAATTGGCTCAATAATTCCATATTGGTCTCCTAATTCTTTAGTTACCATGAAAAGAGACGAACCTAAAATAGCACAGTTTACAGCAATCAAAGGCAAGAAAATACCCAAAGCACCATAAAGTGAGGGCGAAAGTTTCTCAACTGCCATTTCCACCAATTGCACCATTGAGGCAATAATTGCAATAAACATGATAAACTGAAGGAAACTCAAATCCACAGTTGCAAATGTCTCTCCTCCAAGCCAAGTCAAAGCACCTTCGCTCAAAACATATTTTTGAAGTAACCAGTTGGCAGGAACTGTAATTGTCAAAACAAAAACTACCGCCAAGCCCAGGCCAAGTGCTGTAGAAACTTTCTTAGAAACTGCCAAGTAAGAACACATTCCTAAGAAATAAGCAAAAACCATGTTCTCAATGAAAATTGACCTTACGCCAAGGCTAATTAAATACTCTCCCATTATTATCTAAATTAAGTACAAAGTACTATTGAATATCAGAACTCTAATTTATAAGCACGTTGTGCTATTTACTAGCGAAGGGTCGCGCCCTTTGTCATCTCGCTCTAAATGAAACTATTAAGAACTGGAAATAGGAATCTATTTAGGCTAGACTACTTAATGCTATGTCTACTATCAATCATTCTCTACATAACCATTCCTAGCTCGTTGCACCCAAATAATCAAACCTAAGATTATAAATGCGCCAACTGGGGAAACCATCAAACCATTTGTAGGAAAATTTGAACCAACCCAACCTTCTGCTGACCAACCAATTGCTTCAAATACTTTGAAATCAAAGATTGAACCTGAGCCTAACAATTCACGGAAGAAAGCAACTGCCAGAATAATCCAAGCATAACCTAAACCACTACCCAATCCATCTAATATAGAATCATAAGGCTTATTTCCCATAGCAAACGCTTCCAAACGCCCCATGATGATACAGTTAGTAATAATCAAACCAACATAAACACCTACGACTTTGGAAACATCAAAAAGGTAAGCTCTCAACACTTGGTCAACCAAGGCAACCAAAGTTGCTACTATTCCCAGCTGAACAATAATTCTTATTTGAGAAGGAATTACGTTTCTGATAAGAGAGATAATCAAATTGGAGAACACACAAACGAATACCACGGCAATTGACATTACCATAGTCGGCTCCAACTTAACAGTTACTGCTAATGCCGAACAGATTCCTAATACTTGAATGGTAACAGGATTGTCATCATTTAGCGGGTCTATAATAATTTTTTTTCTCCTTTTCGAAAGCAACGCTTCTGCGGGAGCTACTTTTGTTGATTCTGCTACTTCTGCCATAATACGATTAACTTAAGAAGTCTGTAATTATATATTTTGATTTCCTTGTGGAATATTTTCTATTCGAGAAGAACTGATTAGCTCTTTTTCACTTTATCAAAGTAGTTTTTGTAGCAAGTGATGTATTTCTCTAACATCACATTTACTCCATCTCCAGTAATTGTTGCACCAGACATTCCATCTACTTGATAATCTGTCAAGTTCAAGTTACCCTCGCCTTTTACCATGCTTACAGATACAATATCTCCTGAACTACTAACTATTTTCTTTCCTTTATATCTGTCTTGAACTCTTTTTTCGGTAATTCTTGCTCCCAAACCTGGCGTTTCACCTTTGTGGTCAAAAGAAACACCTACAATTTCTGTGTATTCAGGATTGACCGCTAAGTAACCCCAAATATTGTCCCAAAGCCCGTTTCCATATATAGGAATAACATAAGCCTCTACTTTCTCAGGATTTTTCTCATCCATGTATTTATAGACAGGATAAAACCTTTCCTCTTCAGACTTTTTATATTGTTTTCGTATATCTACTTTGGCAGCTTCCACTCCAGAGATTTCCTCTCCTTTGTAATCAACCACAGTTGCTTTAATTCTTTCATCATATTTTTTAGAAAGTAACTTCTTATCAACATCCGTAGTATTAATTACGGCTGCCAATATTTGCTTTCGAGTATCAAGCTCAATGGCAATTTTTTGGGTATCTTTCAACG
This sequence comes from Flammeovirgaceae bacterium, assembly GCA_047633715.1. GTDB lineage: Bacteria > Bacteroidota > Bacteroidia > Cytophagales > Flammeovirgaceae > JBLIFI01. The sequence continues at coordinate 1,561 of JBLIFI010000171.1, read as the reverse complement.
CCAATGATGCTGCCGTAAGCAATCCTCCTAAAACAAGAGTCAATAAGACCGAAAATCCGATGATGTATCCGTTAGACCTTTGCACGTTGTATTCTTCTTTTTTTGTTAGCTTGAATTACATAAAAATCTATGAGTGGTGCGAATACATTCATAAGAAGTACCGCCAACATTACGCCCTCTGGGTAAGCAGGATTGAAAACCCGAATGATTATCGTAAAGAAACCAATCAGCAATCCGTAAATCCATTTCCCTGTAAAAGTATGAGAAGCACTTACTGGGTCAGTTGCCATAAATACGGCTGCAAAAGCTAAACCTCCTATTACCAAGTGATAATGGAAAGGCATTGCCATATATTGATTCACCGCTAATAGCTCAACTCCAAAAGCAGTTATTGCTGCACCTATCATGGTACCGAAAATAATTCTCCAGCTTGCCACTCCAGTTGCAATCAGAATAACCGCCCCAATTGCCACACATATAATAGAAGTAGAACCTATTGAACCTGGGTAAACTCCCACAATCAAATTCTGTAAACTATACATAGCTTCTTGTCCGTATTCCAAGGGAACAGCGGCTAGTTGCTCTACAACAGTTGGAATTTTATCTAGTACTCCGCCCTCTCCTACTGTAGAAGCTGCGATTGACAATGGAGTTGCTCCACTATAACCATCAATCGCTTTCTCATCTCCCAAATATGTCCAAACACTACCAGAAATTTGTTGTGGATAAGCAAAGTACAAGAAAGCTCTTGCAGTCATGGCAACATTCAAAACGTTCATTCCTGTTCCTCCAAAAACCTCTTTGGCAATGACTACAGCAAAAATATTTGCCAACGCCATTTGCCACAATGGCAAAGTCGCAGGACAAACCAATGGCACTAGCATTCCTGTTACCAAAAACCCTTCGTTGATTGGGTGTTTTCTTGCAATTGCAAAAACTGCCTCAGCCAAACCACCCGCTGCATAAGAAACTAAAATGAGTGGAAGAACTGTGTAAGACCCAATCCAAATCTTATCTAGGAAAGTGGCTTCTTGCCCAATGGCAATAAAATGTTGTTCGCCTGTGTTCCAAATTCCGAAAAGGAGACAAGGAACCATGGCAATTACCACAGTCATCATCAATCTTTTCAAATCAATGGCATCACGAACTTGAACGCCCGTTTTTCTTGTGGTAGTTGCAGGAGTAAACAAGAAAGTCTCGTTTGCTTCCCACAGATAATAAAATTTCTCGAATTTGCCACCTTTTTCAAATAAAGGCTTTTGCTTTTCGAGCATGTCATGTAGAAACTTCATATATATTGAAGATTTTTAGATGCGATTACCGCAATTGATAATCTATTGATTACAACTAAAAAATGTATTTAATTTTTATCCTTTTCTGAATAATTCAATCCCTTGCCTAACCAAGTGTTGCAAATCATGTTTGGAAACATCGACAAACTCACAAAGTGCCACGTCTTCCTCAACTACTTCAAATAATCCCAAAGCTTCCATATCCTCATAATCTTCTGCCATAATGGCCTTGAAAAGATAGGTTGGAAGAATATCCATTGGCATTACTT
>JBLIFI010000170.1:0-8910 GCA_047633715.1 Flammeovirgaceae bacterium | reverse complement strand
AAAAAAGTTTGGCATAGCACCGCTACGGCAAACTTTTTTTAACGAAGAATAGCCCAAAAAGAAACAAGAGAAAGTAGCATCTTATTTAATTTCCGTTCCTAAGACTAGATTATGATGCAAATATCAGCTCAATGCTGTCAGTATTCTATCATTAATTATTGGTCGAAAAAGAACTCATTATATCTCATTGGCTAGTCAAAGCTTCCTAGCTTTGACTTTACTCTGTGGCAAGCTTCTTAGCTTGCAAAAGAACAACCGAGGGTTTATTAGAATAATACAACGCTTTCCCCAAATTAACGATTGAACCATTATTTCAATCTAACAAAACCTTTTCAAATATTGACACCTAATAAAGCTTTCCTTTCTTACCTTTGCACTTATGGCTTCAGATAATTTCAAAGACAAAAAATTTACAAAAAAAGACTTCGTGGCTTCGGGCATGTTGGGCAAAATACCTCCGCACGATGCAGAAATTGAGCAAGCCGTACTTGGTGCGCTCATGCTGGAGAAAGAAGCGATTATTGAGGTAATCGAAATTCTCCGTCCAACTGTGTTTTATAGTCAGAAGCATATTGAGATTTATACAGCAATCAGAGACTTGTTCTCCGACTCAGAACCTGTTGATATTCTGACAGTTACGAATAGATTAAGAGTAAATGGTAAGTTGGATATTGTAGGTGGAGCTTTCTACATTACGCAATTGACCAACCGAGTAAATCAGGCTGGAAATATTGTGTATTATGCGAGAATCTTGCTTCAATATTATATCAAACGGGAAATGATTACCATTTCCACCGATATTCAGAAAGAGGCTTACGAAGACACCACCGATGTTTTCAACCTGCTCGACCAAATGGAGCAGTCGCTTTTTGCCATTTCCGAACTTAATATCCGTAAGAATTATGCAGATATGCGGAGTATTATGGCAGAAACCATTAAAGACCTCGAAGACATGAAAGACCACCAAGATGGGCTCACGGGAGTACCTTCTGGTTTTACACGTTTAGACAGAGTTACTTCAGGCTGGCAAAAGTCGGATTTGATTATTTTGGCTGCTCGTCCAGCGATGGGGAAATGTTTGGGCAAAGGCACGAAGATTCTCATGTTCGATGGCTCGCTCAGAAAAGTAGAAAATGTAGCTGTTGGAGATTTATTAATGGGAGATGATTCCACAGCTCGAAAAGTGCTTTCATTGGCAAGAGGAAGGGAGAATATGTACTGGATTCGCCAAAACAAATCCATTGATTATCGAGTGAATGAAAGCCATATTCTTTCTCTCAAAAGAAGTAGGAATGACAGTTCCAAACACAAGAATGGAGATGTTTTAAATATTTCCGTTGCGGAATACAATCAACAATCTGCTAAATTCAAAAGCAACTACAAAGGTTATAAGGTTGGAGTCGAATTTGCAGAAAAATCGTTGGAAATCCCGCCTTATTTCATGGGAATTTGGTTGGGAGACGGGCGTTGTTCAGACCCAAGAATAACTTCTAATGATAGGGAAGTGGTGGAATATATGGAAGAATACGCTTCTGACTTAAAAATGTCTGTGAGCGTTTATGAGCAAGAAGATAGATGCACACAATATGCCATCAACAACGGTTATGTTGGTAGCAAAGGCTATTCCATTATAGGAGAGTTGAGGAAAATGCAACTTATTGAAAATAAGCATATTCCGAATGATTATTTAATAAACTCCGAAGAAAACAGGCTACTTTTATTGGCTGGATTGATTGACAGCGATGGGCATTATGACATCAAAGCCAACGGTTTTGAAATCGTTCAAAAGAATAAGAAACTAGCCGAACAAATTAAATTCCTTTGCGATACACTTGGCTTTAGAGTCTCCATAAAAGAGAAGAAAGCGACTATAAAAAGTATTGGCTTTGAAAGCATTGTTTACCGAGTTCGTTTCTTTGGCGATTTAGATAAAGTCCCCACTCGAATTGCCCGAAAACAAGCCAGACCGTGGACAAGCCGAACCAATTGGCAAGCCACAGGAATCCAAATCGAGTTCGATAAAGTAGATGATTATTATGGTTTTGAACTAGATGGAAATCGCCTTTTCTTGCTAGAAGACATGACCGTAACTCATAATACTGCTTTCGTAGTCACTTCTATGCGGAATGCCGCTGTGGAATTTGGCAAACCAGTTGCCATTTTCTCTCTGGAGATGGCTTCCACTCAATTGGCAAAACGTTTGATTTCTGCCGAGGCGGAGTTGGAAAGTGAGAAACTCAAAACGGCTCAACTCACTCCTTTTGAGTGGGAAAAGTTGGTCAATAAAACTGCCAAGCTGACAAACTCCCCAATTTTCATTGATGATACGCCAGCGATTTCCGTGCTCGAACTTCGTGCAAAATGCAGAAGGTTGAAGGCACAACACGATATCCAAATGGTAATTATTGACTATTTGCAATTGATGACCGCAGAGAACAAGTCAGGAAATAGAGAGCAGGAAATTGCCTTTATTTCCCGTTCGCTCAAGCAATTGGCGAAGGAATTGAATGTGCCAGTAATTGCCCTTTCCCAACTAAGTCGTGCCGTGGAAACTCGTGGTGGAGACAAAAGACCACAACTTTCCGATTTGAGGGAATCTGGTTCGATTGAGCAAGATGCAGATATGGTAATTTTCCTCTATCGTCCTGAGTATTATGGCATTACAGAAGATGAGGAAGGCAACTCTGTAGCAGGAATGGGCGAGGTAATTATTGCCAAACACCGTAATGGTTCACTCGAAAATGTGCCACTCCGATTTATAGGTAAATACACTAAATTTACCGATTGGGAGACTGATGGATTCATTGGAGCATCTGGAGGTGGAAATAGCAGTTTCGATGGCACAATGCCTTCCGATTTTGAATTTGACAATTCTCCACCAGCAAAAAGTGTTACCATGGGAAGTAAAATGAATCAAGATTCAACCGAAAAAACCAAAGGAAATGGTTTGAAACCACCAAGTGGTGATGTGCCATTTTAGTAGTCTATAATCTGTAAACTAAGTCATCAATTTGTTAGTTTTATAGATTCATTTTCTAATTTGCAAATCTTCAAATTTACACACTCATTCTATGCTAGATTTCATAAAAAACATATTTTCCAAACCAGCAAACTACACAAAGCTTTCTTCTGAAGAGTTTGAGAAAGCATTGATAACTGCCAAAAAACACATTATTCTGGATGTCCGCCATAAGCATGAGTTCGATGCAGAAAAAATTCATAATGCATTGAACATGGATATTCGTATGCCGACTTTCAAAGACAAAATGAAGCATTACGATACAAAAAAAGCGTATTATGTGTATTGTCAATCAGGAGCTAGAAGTACCAAAGCTTGCCGAGCATTAGATGAATTAGGCTTCGAGAAGCTATTTCATTTGGAAGGTGGTTTGAATAAGTACGAAGGCAAAACAGTCTAGCCAGATAGCAAATTGGCGAAATAGAAAAATAATAAAAAAGGTGTAATACGAATCAATAAATCGTATTACACCTTTTTTCAATAGTTGTGGTAATGTTTTAATTCATATGGCTTAGTACATGACAATTTTCAAAATTCTCCAACTAAAGCAGAATCGTACATCCGACTTGCTATTTTCAATTTTTTACTTGTACTTATTCCCTATCTTCGCACCGAAAAACAGAACCTAAATTACCCAAAATGTCAAAGAAAAAACAAAAAAACTGCCAAGACTCGTTTGTAACCATGACAGAAATGGTTTTACCAAACGATACTAATACGCTGAACAACATGATGGGAGGGCGTTTAATGCACCTGATGGATATTGCTTCTGCCATATCTGCGCAAAAACACTCCAACCGAATAGTGGTAACTGCTTCAGCTGATAATATTTCATTCACTCACCCAATTGCCTTAGGCGATGTGGTAACTCTTCAGTCTTTTGTTACTCGTGCTTTCACTTCTTCTATGGAAGTTTATGTGAAGGTAACTGCCGAAAATATTCCGAGCGGAACGAAATTCATAACCAACGAAGCATTTTTCACATTCGTAGCAGTTGACCAGTCTGGAAATCCAATCAATGTGCCAAGTTGTGAGCCTGAAACTGCCAAAGAAAAAGAGCTATTTGAAGGAGCTTTGAGAAGAAGACAACTCCGACTTGTACTTGCGAAAAGGATTAAACCAGAAGACGCAACGGAATTGAAATCTCTATTTTTTGATGAGAAAGAATAATGTGTTGATGTGGCAATTTGCTGATGCGTTGATGATTTGTAGATTCGGCTTTAGTCGAATCAGTATTTCTGCTAATCGAGCTAGTCAGAAAACTTTAAGACTCTAGGAAGAAGATACTCTTGATACTAATATATGTATCATTTTCCTCGGAGTCGATAGCACCCGCTACGGGTCACATCGGATTTGAGAATCCGAGAACTGTCAGAACTGAGGTTCTGACAGGCACGGTAACTTTTTTTTATATTTCAAAGCGAAAAAAAATTAAGCAAAACACATTTTAATAGCCACTTTGATTAGAGTCTTAAAGTAGAATTAGGAAACTTGCAAACATTAATTCAAGGCTCGAAGCCGATAGCACCCGCTACGGGTTGCATAAGAAGCCTTGAATAGCAAAATATAAGTCACTAATAATCAAATACTCAAAAAAATAGGATACATATAAATATTTTGGCGAGAAAAATCTTACTACTTGTGTGCAAGTCCAATTGATACTCACTACTCACTACCCACTACTAATAATGAACCTTTCCCCACTTACCGCCATTTCCCCTGTCGATGGGCGATATAGAAGCAAAACAGAATCTTTAGATGCTTATTTCTCTGAATTTGCGCTGATAAAATACCGAATTCGGGTGGAGATTGAGTATTTCATTGCTTTATGCGAATTACCTTTACCTCAGTTAAAGCAATTTGACCAATCGAAATTTGTTGCTCTTCGAGAGATTTACAGCAATTTCTCTTTGGCCGATGCAGAGAAAGTAAAGGAGTTTGAGAAAGTAACCAACCACGATGTGAAGTCGGTGGAATACTTTATCAAAGAGGAGTTTGAGAAATTGGGAATTTCCGAATTTTCGGAGTTCGTGCATTTCGGATTAACTTCGCAAGACATCAATAATACCGCAATTCCGTTGTCTTTCAAAGAGGCTTGCGAGTCGATTGTATTAAGTTCAATTAGTGAAATCCAACAAGAACTAGAGAAATTTGCCGAAGAATGGGCAGAAATTCCTATGCTAGCTTTCACGCATGGGCAACCTGCTTCCCCTACAAAATTGGGTAAGGAGATGAAGGTTTTTGCTTACAGAATTGGCGAGCAATTGAAAAGCGATTTGCCTATTGAATTTCCTGCAAAATTTGGTGGAGCAACTGGCAATTTCAATGCGCATGTGGTGGCTTACCCTCAGTTTGATTGGGTGGATTTTGGGAACAATTTCGTGAATAATATTTTAGGATTGCACAGAAGCCAATTCACTACGCAAATTGAGAATTATGACCAATTGGCAAGGATTTTCGATGGTTTGAAACGTGTAAACACTATTTTGATAGATTTCAGCCGAGATACATGGCAATATATTTCCATGGGCTATTTCAAACAGAAAATCAAAGCGGGCGAAGTGGGTTCTTCTGCCATGCCTCATAAAGTAAACCCAATCGATTTTGAAAATGCCGAAGGAAATTTGGGAATTGCCAATGCGCTTTTCGAGCATCTTTCTGCCAAACTTCCCATTTCCCGACTCCAACGAGATTTGACAGACTCAACTGTTTTGAGAAATATAGGCGTTCCTTTGGCGCATCAGCTCATTGCTTTTCAATCCATACTGAAAGGACTTTCTAAATTGGAGCTGAACCAAGCGAGGTTGGATGAGGATTTGAATAAAAACTGGGCAGTAGTCGCAGAGGCAATCCAAACAATTCTGCGTAGGGAAGGTTATCCTAAACCTTATGAAGCCTTACGAGATTTGACTAGAACGAATGAGGAAATCAATGAAAAAAGCATCAAGGCTTTCATTGAAACTTTGAATGTGAATGAGGAAATAAAATCTGAATTAAGACAAATAACTCCATTTAATTACGTGGGAAGGTAGATTAAATTTACAATTATCAGTACCAAGTAATTTGTTCATTCTCTTGGTCATAAAAGTATTTGGTTTGATATGATGACTATATCAAACCAAATACTTTTTTTATTGTATAAGCCCTATTGCCAAAAGGAAGGATTATCGAGAATATTTTAGTATTATATACCAAAGAATCAATAAACCCAGAAAAGCATTGGAAACATCCATATTACCAGAAGAACTAAAAATAGAAAGTAAGCCTAATCCGTTCCATACCTCATTTATTGAAATTAGCGAAGAAGCCCTGAGGCACAATATCAATTTCTTGACTGAGTTGTATGGAAAAGAAGTCATTTTCTCTTCTGTAGTAAAAGGAAACGCCTACGGGCATGGAATTGAAGTTTACATACCTTTGGCTGAAAAATGTGGAGTAAGGCATTTTTCAGTTTTCAGTACAAACGAAGCAAAGAAAGTTTTTGAGGCAAGTACAAATCCAGATACAACTATTCTGATTATGGGAAGTGTAGGTGGTGCAGACGAACTGGTTTGGGCAATTGAAAATCAAGTAGAGTTTTTCGTATTTGAAATAGACAGACTAAATATGGCTGGAGAAATTGCTCGAAAGCTCGGGAAAGATGCTTTAGTCCATATCGAAGTCGAAACTGGCATGAACAGAACAGGCTTTCATGAAGGTGAATTACCTTTGGTTTCGGAAGTGTTAAAATCAAACAACTACCTGAAATTCAAGGGACTATGCACTCATTTTGCTGGGGCAGAAAGCGTAGCAAACCATGTGCGGATTTACTCTCAGAAAGACAGATACCTGAAAATGGTAGATTGGTTTGAAGCAGAAGGCTTGAAACCAGAAATAAAACACACTTGCTGTTCCGCAGCCTCTGTAAGATTACCAGAAATGCGGTTGGATTTAGTAAGAATAGGAATCTTGCAATATGGTTTTTGGCCTAGTCCAGAAGTACATATTGAGTTATTTGGCAAGCACGGAAAAGCATGGCCTTTAAGGCGATTGATTGAGTGGAAAAGCTGGGTAATGAGTGTGAAAGAAGTCAAAACAGGCGAATTTATTGGCTATGGAACTACTTTTTTGGCACAAATAGACATGAAGGTTGCCATGGTTCCTGTAGGCTATTCTCATGGTTTTAGCCGCTCTATGAGTAACCAAGGAAGAGCTTTATTACAAGGCCAGCGGGTTGGAGTAATTGGAATTGTGAACATGAATTGCATTGCCCTAGATGTAACCAAACTAGATGAAGTAAAAGTAGGCGAACAGGTAATTTTGATTGGTAAAAAGGGTGATAATGAAGTTTCAGTAGCTTCTTTTGGAGAATTAAGTAGTCAACTCAATTATGAACTACTCACTAGATTACCGCAAGACATTCCGAGAAAAGTAGTATAATCTATTGGCATTCAAAACATGAAAAATACTAACACAACAAAATAATTTGCGCTGTGGAACGTTTCTAAGTCCGATTTTTATTTAACTAATTAGTGGCATAAAACAAGTCATACTAACCTTTTTAAGTTTCTTGACTTCCATAGTTGAGTAATCTCGACAAAACCAGAACTGAAATATTACTATTTTAATACTACAAGAAATACAACTATCATGGCATTCATAAAACTATATAAAGATAAACTACAACATAATTATAAATTCCTGAGTAACCTGTTCAAGGAATCTAGTATTGAATGGGCAATTGTTACCAAAATTCTTTGCGGAAACGAAGCCTTTTTGCAGGAAGTCTTGAAATTGGGAACCAAAGAAGTGTGCGACTCCCGAATAAGCAACCTTGCCAAGGTAAAAGAAATTGCGCCTGAAATCCAAACGGTTTATATAAAACCACCTGCCAAACGTAGCATTCCAGATATTGTGCAATTTGCCGATGTGAGCTTCAACACAGAACTTCAAACCATCCGATGGCTTTCTGAAGAAGCTGTCAAGCAAGAGAAAATGCACAAAATCATTATTATGATTGAGATGGGCGATTTACGTGAAGGCGTAATGGGCGAAGAATTGATGGATTTTTATGGGGAAATTTTTGACTTACCCAACATAAAAATTACAGGAATTGGCGCAAACCTCAACTGCTTGCATGGAGTGATGCCCTCGCAAGACAAATTGGTCATGTTAAGTCTTTACAAACAATTGATTGAAGCAAAATTCAACCGACAAATCCCGTGGGTTACAGGAGGCACTTCGGTAGTAATTCCATTGCTTTTCAGAAAACAAGTTCCAAGGGGACTCAATCATTTTCGAGTTGGGGAAATGCTCTATTTTGCCAATGATTTATTTAGTGGGGAAACTGTAGAGGGAATGTTGCCTGATGTTTTCAAGCTCTATGCAGAAGTCATTGAGATAACGGAAAAACCAAAAGTCCCTATTGGTACAATGGAAGAAAACCCTTCAGGCGAAATGTTTGAAATCAATGAAGACGACTACGGAAAAATCACCGAAAGGGCAATTTTAGATGTTGGCTTGCTCGATATGTCCACGGAATATTTAGTTCCTGAAGATGAAGGCATCACAATTTCAGGAGCGAGTTCCGATATGATTGTGGTTGACTTAAGTGAATCTAAAAAGAACTATAAAGTGGGCGATTTAGTCGGGTTCAAACTTAAATATATGGGCGCTCTAGGGCTTCTCAACTCAGATTATATAGAGAAAATTGTAGAGTAAAGTGTGTTTATTCCCCGTTCCTAAGTGAAAGAGATTAAATAAAGTGCGCCATTATCGCAGTTTATTTTTGAGGTCGGGCTACGCTAGCTAGTCTAGCGGTTCCCCGCTGGGACAAAAATAGTAGGCATAGCATCGCTATGGATACTATTTTTAACGAAGAATAGACCAAAAAGAAACAAATATAATGGAGT
>JBLIFI010000169.1:0-8927 GCA_047633715.1 Flammeovirgaceae bacterium | reverse complement strand
TTTTTCATAATAAATCAAACCGGTAAATAATATGTCAGAAAAAGCACAGCTCCACGTTGACGGAAAGGTTTTCGACCTCCCTATTGTGGAAGGCACTGAAAATGAAAGAGCCTTAGACATTAGCAAATTAAGAGGGCAATCAGGATTAGTTACTCTCGACCCTGGTTTCAAAAACACAGGTTCCACACAAAGTGCCATTACTTTTTTGGATGGAGAAAAAGGAATCTTGAGATACAGAGGTTATTCTATTGAGGATCTTGCCGAAAAATCTTCTTTCTTGGAAGTGTCCTATCTTCTTATTTATGGAGAGTTGCCAAAAGCAGATGTTTTCTCGAAGTTCAAGCAAGACATCACTTTCCATACTTTGGTGCATGAAGACATGAGGAAAATCTTTGACGGTTTCCCAACTTCTGCTCATCCAATGGGCGTTCTTTCTTCTTTGGTATGCTCACTGACTGCGTTCTACCCAGAATCTTTAGATCCAAATCGCTCACCAGGTGCAGTTGATTTAACAATCAGTCGTTTGATGGCGAAAATGCCAACCATTGCCGCTTGGTCTTATAAAAATGAAGTAGGGCATCCTTGTATCTATCCAGACAACAAGTTAGACTATTGCTCAAACTTTTTGAGAATGATGTTCGCCTTGCCAGCCGAAGAATATGAGCCAGATCCAGTTGTGGCAAATGCAATTGACAAATTATTGATTCTTCATGCCGATCACGAGCAAAACTGTTCTACTTCTACAGTAAGAGTTGTTGGGTCTTCTATGGCAAGCCTTTACACTTCTGTTGCAGGCGGAATCAATGCACTTTGGGGGAAACTTCATGGTGGAGCGAATCAGGCTGTAATCGAGATGTTGGAAATGATTCAGGCAGATGGTGGCGATGCTCAAAAATATTTGGACAAAGCAAAAGACAAAAATGATCCTTTCCGTTTGATGGGCTTTGGGCACAGAGTTTACAAAAACTTTGATCCAAGAGCTAGAATCATTAAAAAGGCTTGTGATGATATTCTCAATAAATTGGGCATAAATGACCCAATGTTGGAAATTGCCAAGAAATTGGAGGAAGCGGCTTTGAATGATGATTATTTCAAGGAAAGAAAATTATATCCTAATGTAGATTTCTATTCTGGAATCATTTACAGAGCAATTGGGATTCCTACAGATATGTTTACAGTAATGTTTGCATTGGGCAGACTCCCTGGTTGGATTGCACAATGGAAAGAAATGCGTGAGCAAAATCATCCGATAAGCAGACCTCGTCAGATTTATACTGGCTACAATGCGAGAGATTATCCTAACAAATAGTCGATAGATATTAGTCTTTAGTACAAAGTAAAAAAATGGAGGATTTCGGAAACGAAGTTCTCCTTTTTTTGAACACAACCAATTATGAAAAAGATTTATTTTGACGACCTGCGAGATAACAGTATCATGCTTTCATCAATTGCATTCATATTATTATCAATACTGATATTGTTTCTGCTATCTATCAGAAAAAGTACAGATTCACTAATCGTAAGCTTATATTGTATCATTCCATTTTTTTCAAAATGGGGAAGAGTAATAATTTTACCTCGCTACATTAGTTGGTCTGAAAGCTACATAAAAATCAAACTGAATAAGTTATTTTCAAAGAAAATCAGATTCCGTCAAGTCTTGGAAGTTACTCAACTCAATCGGAAAATTATTTTTTGGAAGGCAAATCATAAACAAGTAGAAGTTGATTTTTCAAGATACTCAGAAGCCGATTTTGTAAAATTTCTGAACATCATATCTAAAAATTTGACAAGTAAAGCACATTTTAAAGAAAAACCAACTTGGATTCAATCATAAATTAACTTCCTAACATACATTTTCTATCGGAGTTATCGTATTTTTGCGATTCAAAAGCAGAATTTAAACTACTAAAGTGGCTTTGAGTTTATTTTTTATACTCAATACTTGCTACTCAATACTCACTACCAATAATAAATGAGCTACGAAGTTGGAGACGAAAGTGTAAAGCGAGGCGGAGCATTAGAACCTGCCAAAACTACAGAAATTGTAGCAAATAGTTCTCCTGAACCTGCCGAGGAGGAACTTTCCTTTTTAGACCATTTGGAAGAATTGCGCTGGCATGTTTTGCGAGCGGTCGCTTCCATTTTCATATTTGCCATAATTGCCTTTATTTTCGGAGATTTCATTTTCGACCATGTGCTTTTTGCCATGAAGAATCCTGACTTCATTACCTACCAAATAATGTGTAAGATTGCCGTCAAATTGGGCACTCCCGCACTTTGTATTGATAAATTCCCCTACGAAATCATTGCGCTGAAACCAATTACACAGTTTGCAATCCACCTTCAAACATCTGCTGCAGTTGGGTTTATTCTGGGTTTTCCTTATGCTTTTTGGGAAATTTGGCGATTTGTACAACCAGGTTTGCATAATAATGAACGCTCTGTAAGCAGAGGTGCAGTACTTGCCGTTTCATTTCTGTTTTTGTGTGGAGTTTCCTTCGGTTATTTCATTCTCTCGCCCATTTCACTCAACTTTTTGGCGAATTACCAAATAGGGGAAATCAATGCAGTTGCCAATCAGTTTGCTTTGGCAGACTATATTTCGGTAATTATGATGCTGACATTGAGTGCGGGAATTATGTTCCAATTGCCAATGGTGGTTTATTTCCTCTCAAAAGTGGGAATTGTAACTCCAACCATGATGAAAGAATACAGAAGGCATTCAATCGTAATCGTATTGCTCATTAGCGCAATAATCACTCCGCCCGATGTGTTTAGCCAAGTGCTGATTGCCTTGCCAATTTCCGTATTGTACGAAATCAGCATCAGAGTATCTGCAAGAGTGCATAAGAAAATGCTGAAAGACTCAAAGAAGTTTATGGAAAGTTGATTTGATAGTACAAAATAAGCAATGATATATCACTCAATGCTGTCAAATTAGCATAAAGTTGCATTTTTGGTTCAAGCGTGGACGCTTGAACCAGCATGATTAAATGGATGATTTATTTGCCATTTCTTAGCCTTCATCATCTCCATACATAAATTCCACGGTGTCATCATCTTCTGAAGCTTTATAACCAAATCGGTCTTTCAATTTTTTATCAACCACTTTCTTGTTCAGAAACTGGTTGACCTTGTCAATACTGTGGGAGCGGATAATTTCCCCAAATTCGTTGATTTCCACATTGAAACCATCCAATTCTGGATGAACTTTTGGCTTATCTGATTTTTTCTTTTTCATAGTGTTGGATTTTAAAATACATTTCGTTCATGAGCTGAAAACTAGAACCATGAATGATTGTCTCCCTACTCTTCAAATCTATAAAACCCTTTAATTGGGAAATGGTCAGAATATTTCACGCTTCGTATTGTTTCATAGCTTGATGGAAACAAATCGTTGCTATGAAACTGATTGTCAATTCGAAGGAAGAAGAGTTTTCCATTATAGCTGAAACCGAACCCATTCCCAGCGTGTTCAAATGTGCTTCTCAACGTTTGTAAGAGTCGGAAATAAGTGTAGCTGTAAGGTGTATCATTCAAGTCACCACATAAAACTACTCGGTGCGGACTTTCCAAAACGTATTTCTCAACCGCACCTAATTGCTTTGCTCGGGCAATAAATCCTTTTTTCAAGCTTTTTCCTAAAGATTTAGCATTGGATTTCCATTCATCGGTATTTGTTAGGCTATTTTCATCAATACTCATCGACTGCAAATGGATATTGATAATTCGGATGGTGTCTTTCTTGTCAATCACCACATCGGCAAAAATGGCATCGTTGTTACTGGCTTCGGAGAACTCAATCCTCCCTTTTTTAATGATTGGGAATTTGCTAAAAATTGCCAAGCCAAATTCCTGTTTCTTACTTACCAATCGAGGTTGAACATAGGCATAATATTTCCCGTCATTCTTTATTTTTTTGGTGGAGTTGAATGTTTTTGATTTGTCAAAATTGTAAAACTCCTGAAAGCATTTGATATCTGAATTGTCTTTTTGAACCCAATCTAACATTTTTTCAGATGAATGATTTCCTTCATTCAAATGGTCATAGACATTGAAAACTCTTGTATTATAAGATAGAACTGAGAAATCTGACTTTGAAGTATTATCAAAATTTATTGCTACGGTCGAGAAAATGAACTTGTAGCCAATTATTAAAGTCAATGCTGAAAGCAACATCTTTTTCTTATCGAGTTTCCACCAAGCATACAAACAGAAAAAATGGAAAAGGAAGAATACAGGAATTAGGTACGCCACAAAACCCGCCAGCCACAATGTTTCTGGAGAAATAAAGGCACAACCATACGCCAAAAGCGTAAACGCTATCAGAAATTGGTTGAAGAAAAGTAATGCTTTCCTTTTCAAAGTGATTCGTTAGTTAGGTTCAATGGTTTTCATACAAGACAAAGACAAGCTTTACCCTGACAAAACAAGTTAGGTGAAATTAGCGGAAATTCACAATGGAAAACAAGCTGTTTTTTGTGGAAGGTAGCTGATTTATTACGTAGGCTAATTTGTAGAAACGGATTTCATCCAATAGAAAAAATGACGAATTACATGACTATTTTGTAGGTTCTTGTTCCTTGAAAAACTAAACCAATGGGAATCACTTGACTGAAATCAATAGGCGAATCCCTATAACATGGTGCAAAATTTTCCGCATTACCTTGTATTCCTCTTGGAAGAGGGACCTACAGAAAAATATTAGACTCAATTGAATTGTGGTAAGAAAACAGATAATGAAGCAAGAGCCGTTGCATTGCAACGGCTCTTTTCATATTATTTGAATGGCGAATCTTCTTCTTTCGCCATTACATTGTAAACCATTTTATCCATAAAGCCAGGAAACCATTTATTAAGGAAAACCGTCACAATTCCCTGCGTAGTCATAATTAATTGCTTTTTCCGCTTTTTGGTTGCTTTGTAAATTCGTTGGGCACATTCTTCGGAAGTCATCATTTTGCCTTCGTTTCTTGGCGAGTCGCCTTGGGAAGTTCCGTCAGAAGTAAGCGAAGATTTTCGGATATTGGAAGCTGTAAACCCTGGGCTTGCCGTCAGAACATGAACGCCTTTTTTGAGCATTTCCGTTCTTAAAACCTCCAAAAAGCCATTCAATGCAAATTTGGAAGCCGAATAACCTGCACGAGCTGGCAGACCTCTAAATCCAGCAATAGAGGAAACTCCAACCACAGAACCTTTGCTTTTCAGTATTTCTGGCAGGCAATATTTGGTGGCATAAATCACGCCCCAAAAGTTAATATCCATCACTTTGCGAATTACATCCAAATCTACATCCTCAAACAAAGCTCGCATGCTGATTCCCGCATTGTTGATGAGAATATCAATTTTCCCATATTTTTCAAGCGTTTGCGCAGCCATTTGCTTATTGTCTTCCTCCACGCTTTGGTCTGCTTGGATTGCAAAGCAGTCAATTCCTTCCGCTTCTAAACTGGCAATTGCTTCATCTAAAGCAGGCTGTTTCCTTCCTGTGATAACCACTTTAGAGCCTTTCCTGCCAAACTCTTCTGCCAATGCTTTGCCAATTCCAGATGAACCGCCTGTGATAATGACTACTTTTCCTTCCATTATATATATGCTAAAATTGGATTAAGCACGTTGTGCTATTTATTATTTTTATATCTGTCTTCTGGGGTACTTTATTTAATTTCTTTCACTAAGAGTTCGAAACAGGAAAATATTTAAGATAGACTACTTAAATCTGTTTTTTGAAAGCTCGCAAAGTTAAGCAAATGACTTGGAAATGAATATCAAACATCTCAATCCAACAGAAAACATAACTCTTTTGGTTCAATCGTTAATTTGGTAAAAGCGTTGTATTATTCCAAGAAATTTATTTTATGTAAAGTTGCCACAAAAGGTTAATACTAAGTGTGTTTTTTGTAGGTTCTTCTTCCAAGAAGAACAAAAGAATTACCAAAAGTGCAAGCAAGCGCAGTAAATTCAGACAAAACAAGACTTTCGTGCTGTCTTGTATTCCTCTGGGAAGAGGAATCTACAGAGTGAGTAGCAAGAAAGCGGATAGTCATTAAATTGTACTCAATACCCAAATTAACGATTGAACCACTCTTTTTAAAAGAACTTACATTTGCATTTGTAACTTGAATCCAAGTTGCAAAAGAAAGAGATGTTTTTTTTTATCTCGAAATTGTAGTGATGAATGGGAGGCAAAATTGGGAAAGACAAAAAAAGCTTTCGGCAAGGGAATTAGTTTGTTGGAGAGGACTCAATCTACATTGAAAGTTACCAATTCCTCATTCATTCCCATTTCATTTAGTTCAATAATTCTATACCCAAAAGTATCTGTAATTATTTTGGCTTCATGGGGAATGTTTACTGATTGATAGGAAACTGCTGGCGTGATGAGTTGGTGGAGTTTTCCTTTCCTTTTCTCGTCATGGAAATGGTAATGTCCACAGAAAATGGAAATATCATTTTCAACACTCAACAACAGCTCTTGGATTTTTTCACGCCCTTTCAGATGGTAATGTATATCCACCTCAGCAATTGCAGGAATGATTGGATGATGAATGAAAAGCACAATATTTTTGGAAGTCAGTAACTCATTTTGAAGCCAATTAAACTGAGTTTCGCTGATTGATTTGGCGATTGACCCAGCGCTAGAATCTAAGAATATGAGTTTATGGAATTCCCTTTCTTGTGAGTAGTAAAGTTCTTTGGATTCTCCAACAGACTCAATTTGAAAATACTTTCTGACTTCTTCCAGCTCATCATGGTTTCCTAAAGTCAGGGAAATATCTAACCCTTTCAACGATTTGAAGAACGCTTTATGGCTGGAAGGCTCGCCCAAATCTCCTCCAAGAATAATTTCTTTGATTCCTCGTTCCGAAATATCTGCCAAAACTCGTTCCCAATTTTTCCAAGCATCTACGCCTTGGCTAATTGGGAAGTGCTCTTCTAAATGTAAATCGGTTACGTAGGCAATTTTAGACATATATACTATGGTTGTAATATCACTTTTTCCCAACTTTCATTTATTCGTTTGAAAAGTTCTCTCTCATGAAGTCTATTTTCTTTGAAATCCATAAACTCGATTCTGACAGGGTTGATATGAATGCCACCCCAAGTTTTTGGCATTTCAATTTCTTTGTCGCCCAATTCCTCTTTTTGCTGAGCGAAATGTTGCTGTAAATATGCAATGCTTTCACTTTCTGCCCCTGCCTTAAAAATAGAAGAGACAATTTTAGAATCTCTACTTCTATTTTTGAAATAATATTTGGCTTTGGCTGTGGAAATCAACGATGCATCTCCTTGAATTCTAACCTGCCTTTCTGTAGTAGCCCACCAAAATGAAAGTGCCACTTTTGAATTGATTTCCATTTCCTTGCCTTTCCTCGAACCCAATGAGCCCGTAATTATGAATGAATCATCCGAAACCTCTTTCAGAGAAACAAACCGAGAGTTTGGATAGCTATCTAACCCGATTGTAGATAAGCAACATGCATTTGGAAGCTTTAGAGCTGTATGGGCAATTTCTTCCGAGTGCCATTTCTTAAACAAATCGAATGGGTTTATCATAGATTTTGTTTCAGATAAAACTGATGGTAGTATGAAGGCATTAAGTCTTTTTTGAAACTAACTTATTTCAGTTTCTCCAGAACTTCCTCGGCAGTTGGCACATCATTGGAATGCCATTTTCCTTTCACCGTTCCGTCTTTCAAAATCATAATTCCTGGGTTGGCTCTTATCATTGCTTTCAGCACAGTAGCATCTGCCAAGAAATAGGGAATATTAAAATTCATTTCCTGTTGGAGTTTGCTAAAGTTGGCTTGGTCAGAAGTAAATGCAATTGGTTCGACTTCTTTGCCGAGCTTGGAAATAAGTGTATTGATTTGCCCAAAAACTTCTTTATCTGCTTTTTCAACATTTTCAACAACTACCAAAAGCTTTGTTCCCTCGAAAGTATAATCGGTAAAATCCTCTCCAGCTAAATTTTTAATGCTGTAATCTGTAATTTTCGGAATCGTTTTATCTTCGTTTAAAACCTTTGCTTCCACATATTTGTAGCCTTCTTCTTCGGTAAGCCAATCTTTGGATTCTACTTTCTTTCCTCCTTTTTCAAAAATATAAACCATGATTGGAGTTTCCTCGGGCTTCATGTTTTGTTGAATATTGTCTCCAACCGCATAAGGACGGAAATCAATAAATGGTAAATGAAGGATAGCGTAAATTGCCACAAAAGTACTCAAAACAGTTGCTCCAGCAGTAATAAACGTAGGGATTTTAGGAGCATTATTACTGAATGTCTTGATTTGGGCAATCAGCACTAAAATCAGTACGAGTAAAACCACATCTTTCGTGAAAGACTCCCAAGGAGTGAGTTTGATGGCATCTCCGAAACAGCCACAATCTGTTACTTTGTTGAAGTAGGCAGAGTAGAATGTAAGGAAAGTGAAAAATACAATCATTGCCAACAAGGCTTTCAGAACCGTTTTGGTTTTGAAGCCTACAATTAAGGCAACTCCTAAAACCACTTCCAAAACCACTATAAAAACAGCAATTGGCAAGGCAAATGGCATGAAAATATGGAAAACGGAGGAAATGTCTGCGCTGAATACTTCAAAATATTCTTTCAGCTTAATGGCAGTTCCCACAGGGTCATTTACTTTAATGAGTCCTGAGAAGATAAAAAGTCCGCCAATGAAAAAGGCGATGAGTTTGTTTATTAGTTTCATAAAAAAGTATCAAAATGTAGCAAAAACCAAGTTCTTTTTATCTTGCAAGATAAAAAATTCTGCTTTTAAAAACAGTTGAATAGTAGCTTAACTTAGGCTGTACAAAAGAATAAAAGAAGTTCCCCGTATTTTTGTGTTAGTACAACACCAAAAAAACGAGGAATATGTCACAAAGACAAGCTAAAGATAGTGCAAAAAAGTGGAAAGCCA
>JBLIFI010000168.1:0-8978 GCA_047633715.1 Flammeovirgaceae bacterium | reverse complement strand
CACATCAGCACATCAAATTTACCCTTTAAAATTCTCCAACTCCTTCAATTCTCTAGTAAATCCACCTGAAAGAATGGGGAATCTGCACCACGTTTTTGGGTCGAGGTTTTTATCATCTAAGTGGAAAGAAGGCGCATAGCGTTCTCGTTTCCATTGATTTCTGCTCCATAATTTAAAGAATTTAGTTACCCAATCTTTCAATTGCTTTTCAGAATAGTGTGGGAATTTCATGCGCATCAGTCGGAAACACTCCACGGGCATTTTCTTATCCCGAATGGCGGCTTCTTCAATGGCATCTAGCAAATCGTAAGGCATCAAATCATCTTCATCGGTTTGTTTGGATTCTTGCGGACGAAGCTCAGCAGTAGGCTGTTGCACATTTACTGCATTCAAAGCAGTAATTTTGAACTCATTGTTCACACCTTGATTCTCCAACCAATTGAGCCATTGGCGCAAGAAAGCTTTGTCAATTCCCGCAATCGGGCTGATTCCACCACTTGTGTCTCCATCCATTGTAGCATAACCCACGGCTGCTTCCGAGCGGTTGGAAGTGGAAATCAGCAAAGCATTTTTGATATTCGCCATCATCCAGATACTTGGCGCACGCACACGAGCCTGAATATTTTGTAGAGCAATATCATCTTGCTCCCAAGTCAATTTCCTGCCCAATCCATCGGAAACAATGCTTACATAATTCTTGAAAACCTCATTTACATTGAATTCAAAATAGTTGGCGTTCAAGGCTTCTGCCAAAACTTTTGCTGCATTTAGTGTAATGTCTCCACTATTCTCAGTTGGTTGGTAAGCAACCGTAATTAAATGATGAGCAATTTCATCAATAGTTTCACAGGGTTGGATTTCACTAATGTGAGTCAGTTTTCGCTTGAAATCACTCATTCCAATACTTTCCACTCCGAGCTTAATCATGAGGTAACAACAGCAGGCACAAGCCGAGGAATCTGCTCCGCCACTTAACGAAATCACGAAACCTTTAGAGTAACTCTTTCGCATATAATCGAACAAGGCAAGTGCCAAAGTTCGTGTGAACTCCTCCTCTTGCAGAAACTCACTTTTCTCCCAATTTTTATCTTTTACTTGCTTAGGTTCTGGTTGGATTTCGGGGAATTGATAGGGAATTTCTATGCAATTATCTTCTAGTTTGGGAATATTGAAAACCGTACTTGCCTGAGATTGTGCCATTCTCGCCTCATCAATGTCAATTACAGCCGAAGTAACTTTGAAATCGTGGAAACTCAATCTTTCGCCAACTGCCAATAAATTTCCTGAAGAGGCAATCAAAGTTCCACCATCGTAAATGGCTCTTCCAGCTTCGTTTCCGAGCAAATTGGCATAAATATAGCAATTCCCGAATGCTCTTGAACCTTCCAAAACAAATCGTTTTCGTACTTCCAATTTGTCGAAAGCAAAATGGCTGGCGCTTGGGTTCATAATTAAATCCACGCCATATTGGTAGAGTTTCCTTCCTGGGCGATTGGCAACCCAAGCATCTTCGCAAATCTCAAAACCAAGCTTCACTCCACCCAAATTGAAAAACATATCTCCAATCGGATAACTCTTTTTAGAATCATTTGGCAATTGGAATTTTGCTGTAATATCTTCTTGCCAAGGTGTGAACCAACGAGGTTCGTAGTGAATGCCATTTCCAGCCAGAAATCTTTTTGCTACAAAACCATGAATTTCTCCATCTACCAAAAGTGCGGCTGTGTTGAAAATTCTGTTTTGGAACATGATTGGCAAGCCCACGGAAACTACAATTCCCTTAGTGTGTTCCTTAATTTCATAGAGCATTTCCGCAGCCGTATCGTGCAAGCCTGGCGCATAGAAAGCATCTTCGCAACCATAGCCCGTAATACAAAGTTCAGGTAGGCAAAGAATGGTTACATCCTGATTTCTCGCCTCTTCAATGGCATCAAGAATATTTTTTTTATTCTGATCCCAAGCCATTGGTGTTTGATTGAGAACTGCTCCCGCTACTTTTATGAGTTGCATAATTTATGATTTACGATGTACGAATTACGATTTTTGAGTCCGAAATAAGCATTTCTATAAAAATAGAAACGAAAGTGCGTAAGTCCTAAGAAAGCTATTTTAACCTCTACTTACTTACCAGCAATTCATATTCTTCATTCTCTTTCTCCTTTATGAACTCTTCCAAAAGTGTAGCATTGAAAGAGATATTCTCTGGTAAAATTCTGAGTCGGTATTTCCCTTGCCCAACGAATGTAAAAAGGTCTTTTCTCTCCAAGCATTCATCGGCTTCTTTTCCGAGGATTTGGTTGAGGTTTTCTATGATTCTAGTTAAGTAGGTTTGCCGAGCAATTTCTCCTGCATTTCCAACTTCAATATACTGAGAATCTCCTTCTCCGAATTTTCTGCGGAGAGCGAACTTTAATAGATTTCTGAATTGCGTGGTTTTACTTCCGAAATCTACTTCGGCATTGATGATGTTTTTGGAGGGAACGCTGAGAGTGAGCAATGACCAATCGGAAAGTTTCAACATCATTTCCGAAGGTTTTGGTGTGTGCGCTAAGTCCATTACCCAATTAGTTGCCAAAACTAGGAATATGGAAATCAGAGCCGTTTTTGCCACAATTCGCATCAAGTTATTCACGAAAGCGTCATCCAAAATACTCACAAAAACTTCTGGCAATTGCGAGTAAAACAGAATTGCCATTATACCTACGGAAATAAAGGCAACTACTTTCAAATTCCGCTTCATAAAAGTTCTGAAAATGGAAACAGCCAATAAGTAGGAGACAAAAGAGGAAAGTAGGAAATCAGGAAGAAAGCTTAGCTTAATTCCTGCAAAAGTCTGGTTTCCGAATAGTTGAAATAAGATGATTGAAAGTGCGGAAATTGCAATCACCCCAACCGTAATGAGTTTTATACTCTTTTCATTTTTATAAATAAACTTGGGAGCTTGAGCAAAATAGAACAAAGCTTTCAGCAGGAAAAAATTGTTTAGTGTGGAGAGTAAACTTCTCACACCATGCTCCAAAACAGATTCATCTTGCTTTCCGTCTAGCAGAATAAAAGCCCAAACTCCAGCCAAAACCCAAACAAATAGAGAAGCGCCTAAATATGCCAAACCTCTGTCAATCCGTTTTTGAGATTCGTCTTCTTCCAATAACTTCTTAAATCGCCAACGGATGTTGTACCAAATAGCCAAAAGCAATACTGCACCAATCAGCGAGATGAAGATATGGGAAAGCGTATGAAATTTTTCGGCTAGTAGCAAAGTGGAAGTCGTTTAGAAAGTTGATATTAAGTAGTCTAGCTTAAATAATTACACATTTGGAGTTCTTAATAGTCTCATTTAAACGGGGCTTTCCTTAAAGCCAGACATTAAAATAGTAAATAGCACAAGGTGCTTAAGAATATCCTCTATCGCAAAAATGGCATAAAAAAAGAAAACCCAACCTGTTTTCACAGATTGGGTTTTCAATATTATTACTGAAAGTAACTTTCTAGTTAGCAAATGCACTTCTTGATCCACCAGCTGCAAAGATTGCTCTCATTCTGTCTTTTTGACCATTAGAGAACATATACATACAAGCATCATCAGAATAATCCATGTAATTCATGGTCATATCGTTGTTTCTGCAATTTACAGTAGGGTAAGAAGGACATCCGTAATTTGGCCCGTCAGAAGAAGGAGTGTCAGATACAAAATCATCTTGCTTACATCTTCCATCTCCCCAAATATGACGAAGGTTCAAGTAATGTCCAACTTCGTGAGTAGCTGTTCTTCCTTTGTTGAAAGGAGCAGATACGAAACCAGTTGTTCCGAAATACTGAGGAGAGATAACCACACCATCAGTTGAAGAAGAACCACCTGGGAATTGAGCATAACCCAAAATTCCACCACCAATGTTACAAATCCAGATATTCAAAGCATTACTAGGAGAAACTACATTTACACCACCATTTGAAGCAGATTTCATCGCATCGTTTGTTCCCCAAGAAGCTGTGGAAGAAGACTTGCGAGTTACGCCAGCTAAAGCAAAAGTAATGTCAGCATCAGCAACCAATCCTGCGAATTCAGAAGGAACATTGTTCACATCGCTATTCGTCTTATTGAAATCGGCATTCAAAACACTCATTTGTGAGTTGATTTGCGCATCGCTAATGTTTTCTTGATTGTTGCTATAGATTACGTGTACATAAACAGGAATATTTACTGTACCTAAGTTGTCATCTACTGGAGTTCCACCTCCACCACCACCGCCACCTGGCTTACCGCCTCCGCCTTTCTTCTGGTTAACAGAACCTTGGCGAGCCAAAATAGTACGCGTTTCTTTTTCAATGTTATACATCTTCTTATAAAGACCTGGATTCTCGTCTAACTGACGGTTCAACACAGCCATTGAAACACAATGCTTAGAGCCTTGTGCTACTCTGCTACCATTTGTTTCAGCATCAGTACGAACGGAAAAATCGCTCATATCAATTGCGTCATTTGCAGTATTATCAAATTTTGCTACGTCATCTTCTTGACAAGCAGTCATCATTGTTGCTCCTAATGCTAGGGCGAATAGTTGTTTTTTCATAAGAGTTTTTCTGTTTGTTTGAACTATAATTTTGAAACGTTCCGCAACGTAAGGTTTTGAATTGAAATAACAAAATAATTTAGGCACATTTGCCAATTTTTCCCCTTTAAATAGTCTATTTCAGCAAAAAATAACTCTTGTTAACCCTATTTTCCAGCATATAATATAATTATTCTAATTTTTAGTTTCATTTTTCATAGTTCTGAGTGAGCTGAATGAAGTGTACGATTTGTAATCGTATTACTACACAATTCTTATATTTGACTAAATCATCATGAAATTCTTACATAAAGTGGATTCTTACCAAATAAGTAGTTTTATTGACTATCATCATACTACAATAGTTGTATATTTATTGAAAAATCTGTCCGCTCTAAATCAAACCAATATAATGAGGAGATATTTTCTCTACATACTGTTACTCTCCGTACTATTTGCCACTCAGCAAGTTTCTGCGCAAGAATTCCATGTAACCAACTACAAGGCTTCTGAAGGCTTGGGTGGTTCGCATTTTGGTGAAATCACACAAGACCAATTGGGGTTTATTTGGGTGGTTTCCGATGCTGGGCTTTTCAAGTTTGATGGAGAGAAAATTAAAAAAATCAAATCAGGTGAGTTTTCCTCTATTATTACAAGAAAAAACGGAAGTCTCTGGGCAAGTAGTACAGAAGGCATTTATAGTATTATTAGCACGCCAGATACTTCTATCATCAAAGAAGAGCTTGCTATCAAGAATCCGTCAGGCACGCCACAGGCTCAATTGTATGAAGACTCCAAAAAAAGGCTTTGGGTAATTAACAGCGAAGTGATTCTAAGGAAACAGAAGAACGGTTTCAAAAACTATGAAATAAAAGGCGTTCGGCACATGCGTTTTGAAATGGTGGAGGATGATTATGGAAATATCTGGATGGCATCTTCTGAAGGTAGTATCTTATATAGGTATTCCCCCAGAAGTGATTTATTCCGAAAAATCGCAATCCAACCACATATTGGAGCTGTAAATGCCATGTTTAATGCAGGAGAAGGTAGAATCTGGCTGGCAGGAGCTACACTTTATGAAGTTAAAATTGATAGTAGATTAGAAAATCTTGAATTCAAGAAAATAGTTATTCCAGAAAGCCCCATCAATTTTATAGCCCAAGGCCCCATGGAAAGCATATTTGTAGGGACGAGAGGTGAGGGTTTGCAACAACTTTTCCTACGAGACTCCTCCAACCAGCTTGAGCCTGTAAAAGATTACACCAATCCTTATCAAGTATTGGACTTAAATTTCAAAGATGTAAACCACATTTTTGTTGGGAATGACGATGATTTGTGGATTTCCACAGATGCTGGACTTTACCATCTCCACCAAAACCTATTTGGTGCATTGAAAGCGTTGCCCAAAGAGCCTGTTACCACCATCACAAAAACTTTTGACGGAACGGTTTATGTCGGAATGAGTGAATTGCATCAAGTCAAGAGAGAGAATAACCGATATATTCGCAAGAGCATCGACCTCCCAAATGACGCAACAGCAACCAGCGTGATTGGGCAAAAAAATAATTTACTCATTGGCACATCGAAAGGAGAATTGTATAGGCGTTTCAATGACCAATTTGAAACGCTAGTAAATAAAGAGGCCGGATTGGGTTACATCAAGCATTTATTTTCTGATAAAATAGGCAATATTTGGATTTTCCAAGAAACCAACGATAGTGATTTTGCTGGAGTTCATAAACTCTCTTCTGATGGAAAATTGATACATTTGGGCAAGAATGCTGGGTTTTCCGCCAAAGCAAATCTAGCGCAAGAAGCAAAAGATGGCATTATTTATTTTGGTGGGAATTCAAATGAATCTTATCTATATGCCTATAACCCGAACTCAAACAAAGTGGAGAATATCAGTTTGCCGCTTCCTTTTCAGACAAGAAGTAAAATTAGAGTCCTGGATTTAGCAATAGATTATGAAAACAAAGTTTGGCTTGCCACTTCGGAAGGACTATTGAAATATGATAAGGAAAAAAAGGAGATTAAACGGGTTCATCTCGGAGTCAATTACACTTATGAAGAAATTACCGCAGTAGATTTAATGCCCGATAGTAGCTTGTGGCTTTCTACTGAAATTTTCGGATTGATTCGATATAAAAATAATGATTTCGCCTTGTTTGATGAAAGTAGTGGTTTGACCATCAAATCTTTCAATCAAAGAGCGATGCTAATTGATAATGAAGGCTATTTGTGGGTAGGAACTCCCAAAGGAATTGAGATTTCCCAAATTCCTTTTCCACAACCCAAACCCACTAACCAACCCATGGTTTTGGATGGCGAGAACCTTTTAAAGAAGTCTAAGAAAAATGGAAAGTATATATATATAGTCTCTTCAGATTCCAAAATCAATTTCCGTTTCCATTCGCTTACCTATCCGCCTGTAGATGTTCAGTACCAAACTCGAATTGCACAATTGGGCGGTAATTGGTCAGACATTGATGAGTCGGAAGACTTTGTAGTGAATAATTTGGCAGAGGGAGATTATGTTTTGCAGGTCAGAAGCAAACAGCGAGGTGGGCATACTTGGAGTGAGCCACTTAATATAGACATAAATGTGCAAACAGTTTGGTATAAAACTGCTGTTGCCATGTTTGCTTATATTCTTATTTTGTTTGGATTGATTTACTCTTTTATCAAATGGAATGAAAGAAGGTTAAGGTTGAAAAATGAGCATTTAGAAGAACTTATAGAGACCAGAACTCGTGAAATCACCAATCAGAAAGAAGAGATTGAAGCTCAGAAAGATGAAATGGAGCGAGTGAATGTTCGACTCCAAGAAGTAAATGAAGAGAAAAATTATTATGTTGGAGTGGTTGCCCATGACCTGAAAAGCCCACTCAATCGAATTAAGGCATTAATTGAATTGATTCATTTAGAGAAAGATGTGTTTTCTGATTCAATTGAGCAGTATCTGAGTTTAATTTCCACCTCAATTGATCACCAGCGAGCCATTGTTACTGATATTTTGGATTTGCAGGCAATCGAATCGCAAAAAATCAACTTCAACATGGAGGAATTGGCAATTGTGCCATTCATGAAAGAGGTTACGAGTGAGTTTGAGCCATCTGCTAATAAGAAATACTTAAAACTACATTTCGATTCACATATTTCCAATCAGGCACAAATAGAGGTTGACTCACATTATTTCCAGCAAATAGTTGAGAATTTGATTTCCAATGCCATCAAATTCTCTTCACAAGGAAAAAATATTTTCGTGATTCTGGATGAAGTCGATAATCACATTCAGATTTCTGTAAAAGACGAAGGTCCAGGTTTGAGTGAAGAGGATAAATCAAAACTTTTTCAGAAGTTCCAAAAACTGAGTGCAAGACCTACCGCAGGGGAAAAATCGAACGGTTTAGGTTTGTCTATTGTCAAGCTTTTTGCTGAGTCGATGGGTGGGAAAGTTTGGTGCGAAAGTGAAGAGAGAAAAGGCGCAACCTTCAAAGTACAAATACCAAAGGTTCAGTTGCAGAACCAATCCGCAGAAAAAAGAGAGGTAAAATTAGGAAAGGTTTGATTTTTTTGGAGTGTGAAATAAGGCAATGTTGTTATTGGAAGTTGTTACAAGCGAGAATACTTGTATCAAAAGTCAAATCTCCTTAGAGTAGGGTTTGCAAACCCTACTCTAAGGAGATTTATAAATAAATATTGTTAGAACAGAACCTATACAGTTGCTACTTTATCTACTTTACAAAGTTCTACAAGTTTCTCTACCGTATAATCAATTTCTTCTTCCGTATTGAATTTACTGAAAGAAAACCGAACCGATTTTCTGGAAAAGTCTCCATTTAAAGCCTGCAACACATGCGAACCACGGTCTGCACCGCTAGAACACGCGCTTCCACCAGAAGCGGAAATTCCCTTCAAATCTAAATTGAAAAGTAGCATATCATTGGCTGTGTTGGGAGGCAACGAAACACTCAGCACCTTATATACACTTTCCTCTAAATCCCCCGAAGTGCCATTGAACTGAACACCAGGAATCTGTTCAGTCAACTGGCTTTTCATACGCTCTTTCAGTCCAAGAATATGTTGCTTATTTTTCTCCCTGTTTTCGATGGACATTTCCAAAGCCTTTGTCATCCCCACAATTCCTATGACATTTTCAGTTCCTCCTCGCATATTCCGCTCTTGTGCGCCACCTGTAATATAAGGAAGGATTTTTCTGCCTTTCTTCAAATATAAAAATCCAACCCCTTTTGGCCCATGAAATTTATGCGCAGAACCTACTATCGAGCAAATTGGCAAACTTGCCAAATCCATATCGTAATAACCCATCGTCTGAACCGTGTCCGAATGGCAAAGTGCATCGTGCTTCTTGCATATTTCGCCCATTTCTTTGAGGTTGATAATTGTACCAATCTCATTGTTTCC
>JBLIFI010000167.1:0-9034 GCA_047633715.1 Flammeovirgaceae bacterium | reverse complement strand
TATGCAACATATCTAAATTGAATAGTCCCAGCTTTCTGTATTGCCACAAATCTAATTTATCAATCTCTTCATTAAGAATCTGGATGGGTTTATGCCAATCTTTATTTTCCTTAGTGACTTCTTTTACTGCTCTTTGGTAACAGTTGAGCATCAGGTCAGATTTTGGTGGGCATTTCATTGCGTTGCCAACTACTTTCAGAGACCAATGATTTCTGAAAAAATAAGGAGTTTCGAAATCGAAAGGTTTCAGGCAAGTTATGTCCATATCTGACCACCATCCGCCTTTTTCGTAGAGGAGTTTGTAGCGAAAAATATCGGAGAAGCCTGCAAATGAGCCATGTCCCCAATCAATAGATGCTCCTAATAATTTACCAATTCTGTAGGGTAGTATTTTTTTTAGGTAGTAATTGGAGTTTTTTTTCGGATACCTGAAAATATTTTCTGAGGAAAGAATTTCATTGGCATCTTGCAAAATAACTCCTTGTGGTAATACAGTCTTCAATGGTTCATAAACCCACAAATGAAATTCATGCCCTTTTGCTACAAAAGATTTTAGGGTCAGCAGTTCTTGAAAGGAAAGTGAATTTCCAATCCACAAGCTATTGATGGTTCTATTTTCTGGAGTGAGCATTGCGCTAGCCTAAAAGAAAGTGTTTTATTTTGGCGAATAGTGAAGGTTGCGGAGTGTTTTCTACTTGTTTTGGATAGGGAATTGTTTTGATGGGCGTGAGATTTTTAATTTCTTGCCTTATTCTTGGCTGGTCGTATAAATACTTGATTAAATTTGGGAACTCATATATGTCCACAAAGCTATTGCTCTCTGTATGTTTCATTTCATAGTGCAAAAGGTCTGCTTCGGCAGGTATAAGAATTTCTACAATTCCCAATCTTGGCTTGTTAGAAGAGTTGCTAGAAGAGCCGTGCTTTAGCATGTTGTCAAACACAACCAAATCGCCTTTTTGCAAAGGGATTTTCTGTGTTTGTTCTTGAAAATCAGAATCTGAAGGCCCAAAGTGCGCCTTTGCTTCTATAAGTTCTAGCCCATGATAGCCATTTTTTACCATGCGAAGCGCACCATTATGCTCATCAACATCGTGCATTGCAAGCCAACACACAACCGACCTATACTTTTCTATATCTATTAAAAAAGAATGAGGATGATATTTATATAATATGGCTTTCGGATGCTTTACTGAATATGTATTGTACCCTATGGATTTGTACCCATCTAAATAGTTTTCTATAAACGGCTGTAAATATCTATCAATCCTCTCGGCAACCTCTTTTCTTGTTTGGTCATTCGTTGCCTCAAAGGATGTGTCTATAGGGTAGTCAAAATTTCGATTGCTGAATGTGTCTTCATTGGAATAATAGAACTCACTCAATTCGTCTATTTTCTCACTAGGAAGAGCACTTTTAATCACAACAAATCCATTTTCTTCAAATTCTGTCTGAACCTCATGTTTTTTAAACGTTTTTCTTATCATCATTTCTTATTTAAACTTAGTTTAAGAATTTTAGTAGGATAATGAATATTCCACAAATCATAAAAACCACTACTTTTTTCTCTGATAGTCATTTGAATTATCTTTGATAAATATTCTAGCATAAGACCGTTCTTGTCTAGAATATACAAATCTATATAGAAAACTCCTTCGTTTAAAACATCGGCAGGAATATCCCATGTGGCATCGTACTCATAGTTATTCTTCATCGGGGGCATTTTATGCCGAAAGGTACTACTGATAGACAAGATGCTTCCTGTCCTATTATCTATCAGCTTAATATAAAGATTACAATCTTGTAAGCAGAACACATTGAAATGAATACGTACTGACTCATCTGTGAAGAAGGTATTTCGCTCTTCATTGCCAAAGTAGAGTGTTTTACTGTTTATTTGTACGAACTGGCTAGAGATTTCTGTTTTCTGGTTAGTAAGAGCAGACTCACTTGTTGTTTCCTGTCCAGATTTTCTGTATTTCTCTATCATATCGCTTGAGCTTCCACTAGCGAGAACTTTGCCTGATTTCAACAACATTACTTTATCTGCTACTTGAGATAAAAAACCAAAAGTATGACTCACAATTACAAATGTTTTACCTTGTATTTTTAGTTCATTTATCTTCTGCAAACACTTCCTCCTGAATTCAGCATCTCCCACGGCTAAAACCTCATCTAGCAAAAAAATATCTGCATCTAGGTGGATAATGGTAGAAAACGCCAAACGCAAGAACATGCCCGATGAATAATGCTTGACAGGTTCTTCAATTTTCTCAAGGCTCAGTTCGGAAAATTCAATGATTTCGTCAAAGTGCTTCTCTACTGACCTCCTGCTCATTCCTAGCAACTCGCCACTTACAAAAATATTTTCTCTGCCCGAAAGTTCTGGATGTAGTCCAACACCAATGGAGAGAATAGAAGCGACTTTCCCTCTTAACACAACTTCGCCTTCAGTAGGAGCAGAAATCCCCGCAATCACTCGCATCAAGGTGCTCTTTCCCGCTCCATTGTGCCCCATAACCCCCAAAACCTTTCCCTTTTCAACCTGAAAATCAATATTTTTCAATATCTCAATTCCATTATTCTTGTTAGGTTTTAGGAAAAGATTCCGCAGATTAGGGCGCAGATAGTTTTTAGAAAGTTTTCGTACTTCTATGCTTATGATTCCATGAGAATCTTGTAGACCTTTCAAAATTATATTTGATTATATAAGTTCAAGTAATAAATAGGGTAGTTTAAGCACGTACCAAAATTAAATTGTATAGGATATGGCTACAGGAAATACTTGCTAAATAGTTTGCTTACTCTGTTTTGTACATATTGTGTATATACATAAAATATATTTTTTGTTTTATTGGAGTGAGGAAACGGGTTGGGTGGAATCTTTTTGCCCAAAAAATCACAAAGCCTTTGCCATCCGTCTTCCTGGTCCCAACAAATGGTAAGCAGTTTGTCGGGACTATCAGCAAAGTAGTCAGTTACTGCCTTATTATGAGCTTCATATAATGCAATTACTTTCTGTTTCCCCTTTTTTTTCTCTAGTTCTGCACCTAGCTTACCAAACTTTAGTTTAGATAACTCAAACGTTCCTCCCATCATAATCAAGTGCATCCAAAAACTTTTGTACCATGTTTCTGAACTTTTTCTCACAGTCAATATAAATTTACTGTTAGGATACTTCTTGTCCAATTCTTCATACATCATTAGCCACGGTAAATCTTCTAGTGCATCATATTGGTCTGTAATTTCGAAAAGATACTCATAATTTTGTTTGAAGTATTTCCGCATCGCTTCCAGGTCGAAACTTTTACGCTTGTAGCCCAACTGCTCGAAGCATGTACCAAGTGTAGATGTACCCGTCTTCATCATTCCTATTCCAAATACTTTTGCCTTCATATTACTCTCTTCTAAATCATATCAGACATATATCTTTCTGCTTTTGAGAATGCGAAGATTCCTAAGACGAAAATAATCACAAATAAACCTATTCCATAAAAGTATTCAAAATTAGGGAAAGGGTTTCCGAGCAAAGCCCAACGGTAAAATGCTATAATTCCTGCCATAGGGTTTAGGTAAAGTGCAAAGCCATATTTGACAGGAACTAAAGAAGCAGGATAAAGTACCGGGGTCAGCCACATGCTTAGTTGCAGTAGTTGCTCTAAAAAAAGATGGATGTCTCTCAAAGACAGTGACAATACATTTACCCATAAAGCAACTCCTAAGCCAATGGCAGAATTAAACAAGGCAATTAAGGGTAAGCTAAGTACAGGCAGGCTCAATCCATCTCCAAAAGATAATTGGTACAGCAAAAGCATAGACAATACTACTATAAAATCTACAAGGGCAATCAAGGATTTATAGATAGGCAAAACCAATTTGGGCAGATAGATTTTTTGGATGAGTTGCGAATCTGTTACAATTACTTTTCCTGCTTGTGTGATGGTGCTGGCAAAAAGAGTCCAGCCTAATAAACCTGTCAGAATGAGGGCGGGATAAGGCCTGTTGCTTTCCACCTTGAACACAAACTGGAGTAATAAAGTATAAATGAGCACAAACACCAATGCTTTCACGAAAATCCAGCCCAAACCAAGTTTGGTATGTTTGTACCTTAAGCTAATGTCTCTTTTGGCAAGTGTAAGAATTAAGCTACGTACTCTCCAAAGCTCATTAAAAGTTTGACGAATAGTTTTACCTTTGTAGTGGTGTATCGTTGTTTGCATAAATTTCAATAGAGAATATTTCTTGAGCAAAAATATGGAACAGATACCACTTTGAACTCAAAAAAATATTTTAGCACTTATTTTATATATTATGGATGTGATTTTTGAATTAAAGGATTTGTATCACACGTTTCGGGTTCCTGAACGTAGGCATGATTTTGTGAAGAGAAAAGTGCAGGACATCAAATACATACTATCTATACTTAGGGAAACAGATTTGCGGAAAATCAAAGTTACTCCCGAAAAGGTGTCGAAGTACTACGATGACTACACAGAAGATTATCAAAAATTTTATGGCGATATTTTCCAAGCATTTACATCTGACGATATTCATTGCCTTCTTGATTATTATGCCAAGAAAACAGGCATGAGAAAAGGAATGAGAATACTAGACGCAGGATGTGGAGTAGCAGGGCCTGCTTGTTATTTTGCTCAGACAAAAGGTGTATTTGTCGAGGGGCTGACTATATCGCAAGTACAAGTAACTAAATCGAAAGAGAAAATACAAGAAAACTCATTGGAAGGAAAGGTAAATGTAGTGAAAGGAGATTATCATTTTCTAAATGAAATATATCAAGAAAATCAATTCGATTGCATACTGTTTCTTGAGTCTTTATTTCACTCTGAGAACCCAGATAAAGTACTCAGAAGTGCCTTCAAAGTTTTGAAACCTGGAGGTGTACTTTATGCTAAGGATTTTTATGCAATAGCACAGAGCAGTAATAAGCGAAAAAGGCAAGCAAAAATAGAAATATATAACATTAAGAAGATATATAACTATACGGTTTATAATAGAAATGAAATAGCAAACTTTGCCAAAGAGATAGGGTTTGCAATCCAACCGATAACACCGCTACCTTTTGACTTCAGAAGACCATATAATGCTATAAAGTTTCAAGAGGAGCATAACATTAAACTCCATTCAGGAGGAACAGTGATGGGGGTAGAGTCTCTGGAGCTTTTTGCCCGCAAACCGATTTCCTAATGCTCCGAATTGCGCTTTTCTCTTACGAGTACCCACCAGATACACATGATGGCGGCATTGGCACCTACACGCATCAAGCAGCAAGAATGTTGACTGCAATGGGGCACTATGTAGAGGTTTTTTGCGGAAGCTTGACTAGAAATGGAAAATTTGACGAGGAGAATGTAATTGTGAACAGGGTTTTGTGTCCAAACGGACATCATGATTTTATGGAAGCCGTACTTTCTACTTTCGAGCAAAGACATTATGAAGTGAGTTTCCAAGTAATTGAATCGCCAGAGTTTAAAGCAGATGCGTTGCGAGTGGCAGAAAGATTCCCTTCTCTCGCCTTGGTTGTCAAATTACACACGCCTTCCTATCTTATTCGGCAATTGACTCACCAACACAGTCCATGGTTTGTTAAACCTTATAACCAGTTCCGCAATATCAACCAAGGCAAACGGTTAGCAAGGGTTGATTTCAGAGAAAAATCGATTACAGAGAAAGCTGATTTGGTGATTTCTCCCTCAGAAAGTCTAGCAACAATTGTAGCTACAAAATGGAAAATTAAAAAAATAGAGACGCTTGCCTATCCGTTTTCACCTCCAAAGCAATTGCTAAGCCAGTCATTTTGTGAGCATAATGCCAAGCAAATTGCTTTTGTAGGACGTTTGGAAATACGTAAGGGAATATTGCCTTTATTAGAAGCTTTACCGAATCTCTTAGGCACTAATCGTAACATCCTATTTCATTTCATAGGCAAAGAGAGTCAATCTCCCATTCCTAAAGTAAGTATGAAGCGGTATATTGAACTTAAACTCTATCGGTATCGAATACAAATTCGATTTCATGGGCAACAACCGCAAGAAAGGGTTTTTAAAATACTTGAAAATGTATCTATTTGCGTTTTCCCAAGTTTATGGGAGAACTACCCGAATGTATGTTTAGAGGCAATGACAGCTGGCAAGGCAGTTGTTGCAAGCAAAAATGGAGGTATGTCAGAAATGATTCAGGATGGTATAAATGGTTTACTCATAAATCCGTATAATTCGAGAGAAATTTCAGATGCACTATTATTTTTGTTACAGAACCCAAAGAGATCTGCCTTTTTTGGCACACAAGCTAGAAAAAGAATAATCGGAATCCATAATTGGGAAACTATGGGAAAGTTACAAGTCCAATATTATCAGGAGACTATTGATAGAAAAACTCGTAAAGTTAGATAGTTTCAAGCATATATTACTTATCAACCTTCACTGTTTCAGACTGGTTGAAGTAAGGAAGTTTGAGCCACTCCATCGTTTTTACTGTTGAGATTGGTTGTCGTTTAAATCTGCTTTTCCTACTTATATATAGCTTAATTCCTTTCCAATAAGAAGAAGGTATGTCTTCCAAAAAATGGTAAGCATACCATTTGGTTAAAAGTATTTTTATAAAATAAGCTTCTCTTATAAAGGGCGGAAAATTTTTTCTAATGAAAGCAAGTGTGCTAAATAATGACTGTGCTTTCCTCCATTCATAACCATATTTACCCTTACGGTTTTCTTTTCTTACTTGCTGGTTTACCCGATGATGCACAACCAAATCATTTTTGGTAATCACATATTTTCCGAGCGCATGAATCCGTATAGATAAATCTATTTCTTCTCCATAGAAATAATAATTCTCATCAAACAAACCCAATTCTTCAATTACCTCTCTTTTTACTATAAAACCACAGCCTGTGAAGGTTCTTATTTTTCTGACATCTTGGCTAAGCGTTTCTTTTGCAGGAGGGCTCTCTAATGAATGGAAGATGTGGTAAGCAAAAATGGCATATTTCGGATTTTGCAATAACAAAAGTGCCTCTCCTAAGTCACCCAAGTTTCTGATAATTGCCTCATCATCTAGGCAAAGAATGTACTTGCTATGAGTTTTTTGGATTAGGAAATTGCGAGCTACTATATAACCTGTTTGCTTTTCTGGTCTGTATAGGTTGATAGCCTTGAAGAGACGACTGATCTCCTTTGAAGTGTTATCGTTGGAAAAATCATCATAAACATGTATTTGGTTAGAATCAATTCCTAGTGTAAGTAAACTTTGGAGTGTACTTAAAATCATCTTCTCCCTATTATAAGTAGAGATTATAATTTCAATATTAGATAAATCAACTTCTGGCATTGAAAGTTATAAGAAGTGTGGCAATAAAGTAAATTTGGACTTAGTTTGGTAGCTTAGTTCTACTTTAAGACTCTAACTAGAACCGTTCCTAAGATGGGCGTAATTGAATGGTAGAAGTCCTTTTAATGAAAGTTTGAAATCCTGATTCAATTGCCACTAGCTTCAGCTAGTGGAGAACAGCAGAGTTTTAAAGTAGAATTAGTAAAAGATAATAAATAACCGAGTTCACAAACATAAAGCATCCTTATTAAACTCCTTAAAAAAAGCTTTCTTTTTTTGTATAAACAAATCCCTCAACTCAATCATTACCAACTCCAAAAACTTGCTTTCCTCACAATGGAAAGAGAAATACGATTCTTTTTTGGAGGAAGAACATTGGAATGAGTTCGTTTCAAAGCTTGCTCAGCATGTTCAAAAAGGAATTCCATTTGTATCTGAATTGCCTTATTTTGAGGAGGAAATCCGAATTCCCGAAGAAGAAATTGGTATCCCCTCAAAAAAGCATAGCAAAGTATCCATAATGGAATAATTTACGTATAGTTATTTAAACGCGAAAATAGATGTTTGAAAAATTATCTGGCTCTATCGTGAATTTGGTTAAAAGGTATAACAAAACTAAGATTTGAAGAAATTATCTTGTTTTTCGAGTTTGTTAAAACTCGAAAAACAAGCAATAAAACTGGTTCAAGCGGAGCTCCCCAAGCGTCCACACTTGAACCTAATAACTTAAACTTCAAAATCATGAATTGCACTCAATACCCAAATTCACGATAGAACCAATTATCTCATATCATAGCAGAACTCAATGCCGGACACCGCCTCTAGGGAAGCAGTGACTCTATTATTGAATGTAATAGAAAACCAACAAGCCCAACTGGAGGGATTCAAGCAGGAAGTCCAAAAACTAAAGGATGAGATATCGAGGTGAAAAGGAGAACAGGGCAAGCCTATCTTTTCTACTAAAAAACCGAGCAAAGATATCTCTTCTCCCAAACAGCCAATTTCAAAAAAGAAGAAGGAGTAAAAAGGAAAGAGAACCTGGAGATAGACAGACGGGTAAAAAGCCCAATAGATAAGAATATTCTTCCATTTGATGCCGTATTCAAAGGGTACGAAACGCTTACCCAACAAGACTTGGTGTTCAAACGGGAAAATACTGCGTTTGAGATTGAGATTTGGCATTCTCCCTCGGAGAGAAAGACCTACCGCTCCCAAGCCCACGGCTATGAGGGTCAATTTGGCAATAGCCTGAAAGCCTTTGTGGTACTGATGCACCATTATGGTGATTTGAGCCACAGCAAGCTTCTAGGTCTGCTCGAAGGAATGGAGGTAAAAATATCTGCTGGCACGATACAAAATATCCTTACAGAAAATAAGGATACATGGCTTGATGAAAAACGGGACATCCTTCAAGCGGACTTATCGCAGGGCTATACCCAGACTGATACGACAGGGGCTAAAGTGGCAGGGGAGAATTGGCACACCCATGTTTTGTGTTCGGATAATTTCGCAGTTTTCTCCACACTGCCAGGCAAAGGGCGCAAGCATTTGCTGCACGCATTGCAGGGGCAAAACCAGGGCGGGCTGATGTGGCCTATAATGAGACTACTGTCAACTATTTGAATCATTTCAAGATTTCAAAAGTCCACAAAGCCCAATTGGCAACTTTTTTCACTGGGCGGATGCCTTT
>JBLIFI010000166.1:0-9105 GCA_047633715.1 Flammeovirgaceae bacterium | reverse complement strand
CTTCTGTTGTTTATTTCTTGCATTCCTACTTTTCTCTTGCCAACAAACTCAGGAAGAAAAAGAAACTGCAAAAGCGCCTGTCTGGAAACCATACAACCAAGCAGAGCAGATTGCAGGGAACTCTGAAAATGAATCGGTAAGATTACGTTTCAAACTCATTCAATCGAAAGTAAGCGATAGAAATGCACTACTCCAAACAGCATTTAGTCAACTAGATGGCTTTTCTGAAACAGACTATAAAGCATTAAAGTCATTGATTTTAGAGCAAGATATTCCCACAATTCAATCCAATATAAAATCAGGAAAGTTGAATTATGAGAACCTGACAAAGTGGTACTTGTACAGAATTGTAAAATTTGAAAGCGATAGTCTGAAATCACTCAACAACCTAATTTCCATCAATCCGAAAGCAGTTGAAGAAGCTAAAAATAGGGATAAAAAAAAATCTGATGTCAATCATCCTATTTTTGGAATGCCCATTTTACTGAAAGACAATGTGAATACCAAGGGAATGAAAACCACCGCTGGCGCAGTTGCCTTGCAGAATAATCAGACCTCGGATGCTTTTATTGTGGAGCGAGTGAAGGCGAAAGGCGGAATCATTTTGGGAAAAGCCAATTTGAGTGAGTGGGCAAACTTTCTCTGTCAAGCCTGCCCGAATGGATATAGTGCTGTGGGTGGACAAACACTAAATCCTTACGGAGCTAGAAAAATTGACACGGGCGGTTCAAGCGCTGGAAGCGGTTCCGTAATTGCTGCCAATTATGCAGTTGCTGCAGTTGGTACAGAAACAGCGGGTTCAATTCTTTCTCCTGCCAGTCAAAATTCGGTAGTTGGTTTAAAACCTACGGTCGGATTGTTAAGCCGAGGAGGAATTGTGCCTATTTCTGGTACTTTGGATACTCCCGGACCAATGACAAGAAATGTGATTGATAACGCAATTTTGCTTTCTGCGCTTTCAGGAACAGACCCCAAAGATTTGGCAAGCAAGAACAATCCAACAGACAAAAATTATTTGGTTGGATTGGAAGAAGCAAGCTTGGAAGGCATTCGGTTTGGCGTGAATAAAAATCACTTAGAAGATTCGATTTATAAAGCCACAGTTGCCAAAATTGCGGAATTGGGTGGAATAGGCATCGAATTTCAGCCCGAAGAAATGAATTTTGAAGGATTTCTTACTTTGCTGAATGCTGATATGCACAAGGATTTGCCAAGTTATTTGAAAAATTATGCTTCGCCTAAAGTGGAATTTAAAACAGTTGCCGAAATTATAGCATTCAATAAGCAAGATACTTCCATCCGAATTCCCTACGGGCAAGCTCGTTTTGATGGCGTTGTGGCTGACAGCACTTCGGAAGAAGATTTGGCAACTTTGATAAACAGATTAAAAGCCGATGGAAAAGCATTTTTCGATAAGCCAATGGCAGATAATGAGTTAGACTTTGTTCTTTCTATCAATAACTGGGACGCAGCCCAAGCCGCTGTAGCAAAATATCCTGCGCTTACCATCCCGATGGGTTACCGAACAACTGGCGAACCTGTTGGATTGACCTTGATTGCAAAACCTTTTGAGGAAGATAAACTACTTAGAATTGGCTATGCTTTTGAGAAAGGAACAAAGTCGAGAAAAATGCCTGAAGGATATAAATGAGCAATTAGATATAAAAGATATATACGTAATAATTACGTGTATCGGTAAGTTACCCATCATATGAAAAATGACAAAAGAAGATATTGAAAGAGCAAAATTATTTAGCTCTTGTAAAGCCAAGGGAATCGCAAGTATAACCCAATGCTACCACCCAGATTGCAATCAAAAATCAATTAACTCCCATATTCTCCAAAAAAATGGCATATTATCTTCAATCAGTAATGACGGACATTTATGGGGAAGGAAAGTTAATTTCTTCAAAGAGCCTCGATTCCAGTTTGAAAAAATAGGAATAAATAAAATCTATTCTTTTAACTGCTTCTGTAATACTCATGACACTAGTTTGTTTAAGGGTATTGAAGGTGAAAAAATCGACTTCAATAATTATAAGTCATGTTTACTTTTCACATTGAGGACTATTTACAATGAAATTTGGAGAAAAGAAGTAAATATTAAAATGTACGATTGTCTACTTGAAAAAGACCCTGAAAAATGTGACAATCCATATTTCAGAGAATGGGTGAAACAAGAGACGCTAGGATTAAGAGATTTAAGGTTTACAGAGTCTGAAATATGGAAAGACCTAAACAGCAATACCGAATCTTTCGTGTTTGAAAACACGGAAATAGATAAGTTAGATATTTGTCTATCAGCTTTTTATAATTATGATACAACACTGGAAATGGGAGAGTACATTCAGAACCATGGAAAAGATATGGATAGGGTATCACAGATTTTTGTAAATATCTTTCCATATTTAAACCGTACAGTTTTACTGATGGGCTACTACAAAGTTGACGAAAAAAAGGTGAAGGGATATTTTTATACTTATTTTAAGGAAAGCAAAAAAAGAGTTCAGCGAAAGTTGACTAACCTAATCCTGTTTAGATGCGAAACATGGGTAGTGTCTGATAAATTATACTCTCTCAAAATTGCGGGAGTTGAAAATTTGTTTTCTAAGACTATAGAGTAT
The DNA here is from genome assembly GCA_047633715.1 of Flammeovirgaceae bacterium. Classification (GTDB taxonomy): domain Bacteria; phylum Bacteroidota; class Bacteroidia; order Cytophagales; family Flammeovirgaceae; genus JBLIFI01. The sequence continues at coordinate 6,481 of JBLIFI010000166.1, read as the reverse complement.
TCTCTTCGAAACATGAATGAACGAAAATGTTATGATTTGAATATCTATAAAACCAGTTTTAAAGAAGATTTGAGAAAATGGATTAAAAACGCTGGGTAACAAAGGCTAATCATCCATGCCTTCAGTTAGTGGGACTGGAAAGCTCATTTCAATCTGTTATCTTGTGTCCGTTGGACACAAGTACCGCTTTTAACGGCACGGTGTTTAGCCAGTCGTTGTGCCTCATTAGAATGAACTAACTTTAGAAGAATTCGCTTTACTAACACAATATTTGAGCATGCAACCAGAACAAATCTTCTTTGTAATTTGGTTAATAGTGATGACAAGCTTGCTCACTATTTTCATAGTCGATGGCAGAAAGGCCTTGAAGATTTTTCCAAAGTTGGACAATTCGGAATTTGAATTTTCGGAAAACTCTGTATCTGGGCATTCGATGAGTACATTTAAGCCTCAAATTTTTCTAAAGATTAGAGTCACTAAGGACGAACTTTGGGTAAAGCCGAATATATTAATGGCATGGGGTTTAGAAGAGTTTGATATGCTATATCGAATACCGGTTTCTTCGTTACTATCGGTAACAAGCGAAGGTAAAAAGAGAGTAAACATCGAATTTAAAAAAAACGGTACTAGGAAAAAGTTTTTCTTGTTAAGTAAAAGGCAAAAAGAGCTTGTTAAAATATTGAATAGTAAAATAAAAAAACCACACTTAACAAGAGCTAAATGTCCATGTACTTGCGACTGCTTCGGCACGGCAATTACACAGAACGTCTGACCCTCTAATCCAAAAAATTTGTCTGGAATCTACATACATATTCCCTTTTGCAAACAAGCTTGCCATTATTGCGATTTCCATTTTAGTACAAATACTAACAGGAAATCGGAGATGGTGGAGGCGATTTGTCGGGAAATTGAGTTGCAAAAAAACTATTTATCTGGAGAAATCAATACCATTTATTTTGGTGGAGGAACGCCTTCTTTATTGAATGATTCAGAGATTCGGCAGGTTTTGGATAAAATCAGGCAAGTTTTTGAAGTCAACCCGCAAGCGGAAATCACTTTGGAGGCAAATCCTGATGATTTGAGCTTGGAAAAATTACAAGAACTTTGGAATGCGGGAATTAACCGATTGAGCATTGGTTTGCAGAGTTTCCACGAGCCACATTTACGCTGGATGAATCGGGCACACAACAGGGAAGAAGGAATTACTTGTGTGGAGAATGCTCGAAAAGTAGGCTTTGAAAGTATCAGTTTGGATTTGATTTATGGAATTCCTGATAATGCAATTCAGACAAATGATAATTTTGAAAACCCACATGCTATTCTTCAAGCTGATATGGAAATGGCAATTTCGCTGAAACCGACACATATCTCTGCTTATTGCCTGACTATTGAGCCTCAAACTGTTTTTGGGAAATGGGAAAAAGTGGGGAAACTCCCAGAAATAGATGAAGAGTTTTCTGCACAGCAATTTGAGTTGTTAGTCAGTTTTTTGGCTGGAAATGGCTTTGAGCAATACGAGATTTCCAATTTTGCGAAATCCAACCAACATTCCCAGCACAATACGAACTACTGGCGGGGAGTTCCTTACTTGGGAGTTGGGCCAAGTGCGCATTCTTTCAACCAAACCTCTCGGCAATTCAATGTGCGAAATAATGCAAAGTATTTGAAGGCAATTTCCAAAAATAAAGTTCCTTTTGAGGTGGAGCAACTCACTCAATCCGACCAAATAAATGAGTATTTGATGACTGCTCTGCGCACTAAATGGGGTGTGGATTTGAACTGGTTGCAAAACAATTGCAATTTCGATATGCTGGATTCATTGAAAAAAGAAGTGGATTTCCAACTCCAACAAGAAACGATTTTTGTAGAAGCAAACTGCCTAAAACTCACTCCAAAAGGAAAACTATTGGCAGATGGAATTGCTGCAAGTTTTTTTGTGGATTGACTCTTTTTTGAAAAAAGAGGAAGGAATAAAGAGAAAAGACTAGCGCAAAATACAATTTGAAGTACATCACTATTACTAGTATTTGACTTGCCGATTTTATAAAGTTCTGTTCGGCATAATACTGACGAACAGAACTTTATAAAGTATATCATTTTACAGGTCTGAGTGAGAATGTGCAAAAGGAAACCTATCTTTTCTCTTTGCTCCTTTTTCCTTTCTCTAAAAACGCTTACTGTTCTCAACCTTAAAATCCTATCTTTGCAAAACTGCCAAACTAATTACGATTTTGGCGGATGAAACTACTCGAAAAATGGCAAAAGAATTCAATACTTTCAAAGACTTCAATCTCAACAAGCAACTATTAAGTGCTATTGCGGAAATGGGTTATGAAACTCCGACTCCAATTCAGCAACAAGCTATTCCGCTCGTTGCTGCTGGGCACGATTTATTTGGGATTGCCCAAACAGGAACTGGAAAAACGGCTGCTTTCCTTTTGCCAATTTTGATGAAAGTGAAATATGCGCAGGGAATGAACCCAAGGTGTTTGGTAATTGCGCCCACTCGGGAGCTTGCGATACAAATTGCTGCCAATTTAGAGGAATTGGGGAAATATACGGGAATTCGCCATGCCTGCGCTTATGGTGGCATTGGAATGCAAGCCCAAATGAAGGAAATTGCTGCGGGAATTGATATTCTGATTGGCACGCCAGGCAGAATTATGGATATTTATGGCAAAGGTGGCGTAGTTTTCAAAGAACTTCGGACTTTGATTATGGATGAAGCAGACAAAATGATGGACATGGGTTTCATGCCTCAAATAAGAAGAATGTTGGAAGTGATTCCACACAAAAAGAGACAAAATCTGCTTTTTTCTGCCACAATGCCTGAAAAAGTAATTGAGCTTTCAGAAGAGTTTTTGGATTTTCCACTCACAGTAGAAGTTACGCCACAAGCAACTGCTGCGGAAACGGTGGAGCAGATGGTTTATGCTGTTCCGAACCTGCGTACAAAACTCAACTTGCTAGAAGATTTCTTGAAAGATGAAGAGAGCTTCAATAAGATCATTGTTTTCACGAGAACGAAAGTGATTGCCGATAGCGTTTTCAAATACCTGGACAGAAAAGCGAGTGGAGAAATTCGAGTGATTCACGCCAATAAAGGACAAAATACTCGAATCAACTCAATGGAGGCTTTCAAAAATGAGGAAGTCAGAATTTTGGTGGCAACCGATGTGGCGGCTCGTGGAATTGATGTGAGCATGGTAAGTCATGTAATCAACTTTGATGTTCCTGTGATTTATGAGGATTATGTGCATAGAATTGGACGAACAGGAAGGGCAAATAATGCGGGAATGGCAATTACTTTCTGCCATGAGGCGGAGCGTTATCATTTAGATAGAATTGAGAAAATTATCCGCACAGAAATCCCAATGAAGTTACTGCCTGAACATATTGAGGTAGTTAAAACACCTTTTGCCGAGCAACAAGAAATTGCCATGGAACTCGATATTCAGAAACGGAGAGAAAACCCTGATTTCAAAGGCGCTTTCCATGAGAAACAACCAAGAAAGTTCGGGAAGAAAACATATATGTCAAGGAAAAAATCGAAGGGAAAGGGTAAGAAATAGGTTTGGGCACGATTTGGTTTATTGGACAGCACTAATTCCATAATTAAGTAGTCTACCTAAATAAATTCCTATTTCAAGTTCTTAACAGTCTCATTTAAAGTGAGATTCAAAAGGGCTAAACCTCTCGCTAGTCAATAGCAAAACATGCTTAAAATGACTTATTTGGTTGGATTTTTCTCCTGCCAAATAAGTCATTTCTCATAATATGAATCACTTAGCTATTTATCAATCGCACTATGGTAGAATGGAAATTGGACTCATCTACCCCTAAAACCCCTTTGAGATTGTCAAAAAACAATTCCCCTTCTTCTCCAGAATAAGTCAATTTCAAGACTTCATTAAATCCCTTTTCTTTCATTACTTCTTCACACAAAAATGTACTTATCACATAAAAAGAAAAGTGCCTGTTGACAGATGATTTCCTGCCTTTCTTAAATTCCTCTAGGAAATCTATGTCAGGATTTTCCTCCATTTTGTCTCGAAACTGCTTTTTCAGTTGTTCCATGCTATCGTAGCTCAAAGCATATCCTCCATAATAAGTCGAAAGCCCTTGCACAAAAGGCCAATACATTTCTTCTTTATTCGGGAGATTATAGTACAAATAATCACCAATATATCCGAAAACATAATTCTCATTGTTTGTTCCTATGAGATATACGCTACCTTCATTATCGGTGAAACCCAAATCATAACACAGGAAATTACATTGTCTTGCGCTATACAAAAAGCCATAAGCTTTAAGCAACTCATCTAAGGAACGGAAATTAAATAAGATGCTACTTTCTCTTGTTTCTTTTTGGGCTATTCTTCGTTAAAAAAATTTGCCATAGCGGTGCTATGCCAAACTTTTTTGCCTAAACTAGCCTCAAAAATAAACTGCGACAAAACACGCATTTATTTATTCCCCGTTCCTAAGCTCTGAAAGCAATAATAATCTAATGAAGACTTTGGCGTTTCAGTCAACTCAGACAATTTATCCTTAAACTGAGCAAACTCATTCGCCTTATCTACATTTATTGAATCGCTATAATAATAGGTTACATTATTGAACCTCTTAGATTTGAATTTTGAAGTATTGTCTTTAAAAACACAGTAGAATTGGTAATGATTTTCATACGGAACAGCTTTTAACTCTGTTACTTGGTAAATAAACGGCAAACTGTCTCTTATGCCTGTAAATGAATCGACATATTTATTTCTGTAGTCCCCATTTTGTGCTTCTGTCAAAAAAGCATTAGGAGATTGCTCTATCACAATCGCTTTTGAATCATTTTCTGAGAGTTCCAAGCCGAAATTACCATTCACTTCAATTTGCCCATTTGATACATTGCAGGCAAACAGCATCAAAATCAAAAAAAGGTTATATTTCATATCATAGTTTTTTTATGAATCTAAGCTGTTTTTAGAGTAATCATCTTTGGAACAACTCCCTTTAACCGGGTGTACGTCTAAATGCAGAAAAGAGTCTTTGCGTATAATGCTTGCCTTTGGATATAAGGCACAAGTGGACACTTGCGCTATATTTAGTTTGATTATTTTTTTGAAAACTGCATTTAGACGTACACCCCCTTTAACCTGCCATTTGCTTCTCTTTATCTTTTCATTTAAGTGCTGCTGTTACGCAAACTGTTTTTTTTTTGTTGGATTTCGTGGTTTGTTCATTGATGAGCAGAAATCAGTCTTTCCGAAACTCGCCATCAAATCCTGAATATTAAATTAATCATTTACATGCCGCCAATTTTGGGGAACTTCTCAGCAATTGAAAGCTTATTTCCACCTAGCCAGCCATATTCAATTTTAGGCTCATACAGGTTTAATTTCCCCAAAATTAATGCGGACCGCTAGTTGCGATGTCAGCTAAAACCCCAAAACAAAAAGTACAAATAAGGCATGAGCAACCTTCAATCTCTCATCTTTAAAACGAAGACTGCGCAACATGAGTCATGTGGTCTTTTAACGCACTAAGTTCATAAACCGTAATTTTGAACCCGTAAGAATTTGGCAATACGAATACTTTTTTTACCTATATTTTAAAATCAGAATAACAAATTCGTGTTACAATCTGTATCATTTTTTCGTATGCCGAAATGAATTAGCTATAATTTCTATTTTTATGCAATCCAACAACAGGAATGTTTAAGTAAAACCAATATTAGCCATGTAAAATCATGAAATAACAAATTGATTTTGAACACGATAAAAAATAATAGAGATAGTACAACTTACTTAAAACTAGCAAGCAAAAAATAATGATTAACAAAAATATCAGAATAGGTGGAGTTCCCGAACACTTTAATACACCATTTCATTGGAAAGAAGGCAAAGAAATATTTGAAAAAGCAGGCTTACACATAGAATGGCACAGCTTTCCTGGTGGAACGGGAGCAATGAACAAGGCTTTAAGAAATAACGAAATTGACATCGCTATTTTACTAACCGAAGGAGGCGTAGCAGATATTTGCCAAGGAAACCCCAGTAAAATTGTTCGTTTTTTTGTGGATTCGCCACTTATTTGGGGCGTTCATGTAGCGAGTCATCATACTGAAATCAACCAAATCAGCCAACTTAAAAACAAGCCATTTGCTGTAAGTAGAATGGGTTCTGGCTCTCATTTAATGGCTTCCATTATGGCAGAAGATTTGGGTTGGGAACGGGAGCAAGCACATTTCGAGATAGTTGGAAACCTTGATGGCGCACGAGAAGCCATGAAACATAATAAAGCGTATGGTTTTCTTTGGGAGAAATTCACTACGCAACCTTATGTAGAGAATGGCGAATTCAAACTGATTGGCGAAGTCCCAACTCCTTGGCCTTGCTTTGCCATTATGGTACGAGATGAATACATAAAAAATAGAGGTGGAATATTAAAACCTCTTTTTGAAGCAATTAACGAATCTTCTAGCTTGTTG